>DATFTK010000001.1:0-7924 GCA_035262005.1 Gaiellaceae bacterium
GTCATTCTGCTCCTCGGGACGGCCACCACCCAGGTCATCGGCAAAGTCGATGTCGCCTGGACCGTTCAGATCGTCACAAGCGACGAGCGTGGCCGGCAACTCGCGCAACCCGGCGTCCGGGACGTCGTCCCACACCGCGCGCGCCAGCAGCAAGGGATGTAGCCGCACGCCGCCGTACGAAGCGGCGACGCGGTCGCCCGCACCGTCCCGCCACGCGGCGACCACGCGCTCGATCGCGCGCGGGTCAATGCCAGGCCCGTCGCCGAGCACGACGACGGCCGCATCGACCTCGTCGCCGAGCGCGGCAAGGCCGCAGCGCAAGGAGGCGCCCGGGCCGCGCGCCCACTCCGGGCACTGGACGACCCGCGCGCTCGTCTCCACTTCATGGGCGCCGAGGACGGCCACCACCTCGTGGACCGCCGGACGAATGCGCTGGACGATCGGCTCGAGCAGCACCGCCTGCTTCGGCGAGCCGAAGCGGGTCGACGCCCCGGCCGCGAGGACGACGGCAGCGATCACACGACGGTCATCTTGAGCACGACCACCCGCTTCGTCGGCCGCTGGGTCACGCGGTTGCCGAGCCGTCCAATCCGCTTCACGACCTCGAGCCCGTTCGTCACGACTCCGAGGATCGCGTAGTCGGGAGGCAGACCGGCGTCGGGGGCGGTGACGATGAAGAACTGGCTCCCCGCCGTGCCGCGTGGCTCCGACTGCGTCTTCGCCATCGCGACGACACCTTCGGTGTAGAGCGAGTCCTTCGGCGGGACGTCCACGACCGTGTATCCCGGGCCGCCCGTGCCGGTCCCTGTCGGATCGCCGCCCTGAATCACGAAGCCGGGCACGATTCGATGGAAGACGGTGCCGTCGAAGAACCGCTGGCGCACCAGCGACGCGAATGAGGACGTCACGCACGGCGAATCCTCGACGTCGAGACGGAACGCGAACCGACCGTAGTTCGTCAGCACGCCGACCGTGTGCGGCCGCTTCGGATCGAGCAGCGGGAACGTCACGTCGCGCCCTGTCGTCGGACAGCGCCTTGCCGTTTTCTCCTTCCCGCCGCTGCCGCCGCATGCGGCAAGGGCGACGACGAAGAGGATTAGCGACAGTCGCGCAGCATGCGCCACAACGCCGTTACGTTAGCGACGTACTCGAGTGTTTCCTGCGTCGGCGCACCGCCGACCCGCGCCACCGCGGTCGGCCCTGCGTTGTACGCGGCAAGCGCGAGATCGGGCGAATCGAATTCGTCCAGAAGCTGACGGAGGTAGCGCGCGCCCGCGAGCACGTTGGTCGCCGGCCGACTCACGTCGAGGCGGAGTGCCGCGCCTGTCGCCGGCAGCACCTGAAGCAGGCCGCGTGCGTCCGCGGTCGAGCGTGCGCCCGGCGTCATCTGGGACTCGACCTCCGCGACGGCCACAAGCAACGCGAGCGGCAGGCTAGTGGTGTCCGCGGCGTCGACAAATGCGCGGCGGTAGGGCAGCGGGACAGGGCACAAGGGCGCCGGTGTCGTCGGCTTCGTCCGCGCCGGCGCGACGGCCGCGTGTCTCGGCGTACCGCGGCTGGCGCTCGCGAGGGTCGCGCTGACGGCGGCCGCGAGCCCGACTAGGAGGACGGCTGCGAGTTGAGCTGCTCGAGCGCGCGCCGGACGAGGGCGCGGGCGATCTCGACCTTGTAGGCGGTGCCGGGAAGAGGCGTGGCCTCGTCGAGTGCTGCGGCGGTGTCGAGTGTCCAGGGGGTTGGAGCTACCCCGGCGAGAGCAATACGAATCCCGCCGCCCGTTCGGGCTGCGGCGACCCCGACGAGCGCGAACGCCCACTTGCGCCGGTCCATCGCCTTGAGGTACGTCGACGCCTCCGGCGTAGGCACCTCGAGCTCGAGGATCAGCTCGTCAGAGCCCAGCGTCGTGGTGCTGCGATCGTCGTCGGTCGGCAGGCGATAGAGCTCTGCGATCGGCAGCTCGCGCCGGGTCGTGCGGACGATCGCGTCGAGCGCGAGCAGAGCCGCAGCCACGTCCGAGGGGTGGGCGGACGCGCACTGCTCGTTTCCGAAGATCGCGTGCTCCCGGTGGGCGCCGTCTTTGGCGAGACAGCGCTCACCGCCGTGGAGCCAGCAGTCGAAGCGCAGCCGCCAGTACCAGCAGCGCGTGGCCTGGAGAAGATTGCCTGCGACCGTTCCCATCGAGCGGAGCTGGGGCGACGCGGCGAGCGAACAGGCCTCGCGGAGCACCTGCGGGACCTGGGGATCGGTCTCGAGCTCCGCGAGCCGCGTCCCGGCGCCGATGCGCGTCCCGTCGACGCCGCGCGGGACGGCTGCGGCAACGTCGACGAGCGTCTCCGCCCGGAGCAGCCCATCGCGGAGCAGCGGAACGACCTCCGTGCCGCCGGCGAGCGCGACGGAGCCGTTGCCGAGGGCCTCGGCGGCCTCGCCGGCGCTAGACGGCCGCAGGAGCTCCACGTCGCTCCCTCTCCCGTGTCTCGCGCAGTGCTCGCAGCATCTCCTCGCGGGAGATCGGTAGCGAGCGTACGTCGGCGCCCGTCGCGTCGCGGATCGCGTTCGCGATCGCGGCGGCGGTCGGGATGATCGGCGGCTCGCCGAGCCCCTTCGAGCCGAGGTTCGTGAGGTGCTCGTCGGGGATGTCGAGGAGCTCCGAGACGATCTCGGGAACGTCGGCGATCGTCGGCAGCTTGTAGGCGTCGAGCGTCCGGTTGAGGATCGAGCCCGTTCCCGGGTCGACGATCCGCTCCTCGGAGAGCGTGTGTCCGATGCCCTGGATGATCCCGCCCTCGACCTGGCTGGACGCGCCGAGCGTGTTGATCACCCGTCCGACGTCATGGATCGCGACGATTTTGTCGACGCGGACCTCGCCCGTTTCGGTGTCGACCGCGACCTCGGCGACCTGCACGCCGAAGGTGAGGACCTGCATGCCGGCCGGGTTCGGGCCACGCGAGCCGCTGCCGAGAATCTGGCTGTCCTCGAGCAGGCCGGTGATCTCCGTCAAGGGCCACGAGCCGCCGTCCGAGGAGACGACCTGGCCGTTCTCGATGTCGAGCACGCCCTCTTCGAGGTGGAACCGTTGGGCCGCAAGTTCGAGGAGCTGCTGCTTGGCGTCTGCGGCGGCCGAGCGAACGGCAGGCCCCATCGACGGGATCGTCGAGGAGCCGGCGGAGATCGACGCGTACGGCCCGCGCGCGGAGTCCCCGAGCGAGACCTGGACGTGTTCGACGGGAATGCCCAGCTCCTCGGCGGCGATCTGCGCCATTGCGGTGCGGGTGCCGGTGCCGATGTCCTGCATCGCGGTCACGACCTGCGCTCGGCCGTCCGCTCCGATGCGGATCCACGCGTACGACGGCGGCCCGCCGCCGCCATACCAGATCTGCGATGCGAGGCCGATGCCGTGCTTCCACGGTCCGTTGCTGCGTCCGCGCACCTCGTCGCGCTTCGCCCAGTGTGGCTCTGCGCGGCGGTAGCACTCTGCGAGGTTCTTCGACGAGAACGGACGGTCGTCGACGCGGTCGGAGCTCGCGTAGTTTCGGCGGCGCAGCTCGAGCGGATCGATGTCGAGCTTTGCCGCGAGCTCGTCCAGCAGACACTCCAGCGCGAACGTTCCCTCGACGAAGCCCGGCGCGCGGAACGCCGCCATCGGCGGCAGGTTCAGCTTCGCCGGGTAGTGCACCGTGCGCACGTTGTCGCACGCGTACAGCATCTTCATCGGCCCTTCCGTCGAGGCCGACCAGCCGGAGTAGCCGATCGCGTTGATGAACTCGCCGCCGAGGGCGACGAGTGTGCCGTCGGCCTTCGCGGCCGCCGTCAGCCGCTGGATCGTCGCGTTGCGGTTGCCCGCAGCGATGTTCTCCTCTCGCCGTGTCAGGGCGCATTTGACCGGCCGGCCGGTGCGCTTCGCGAGCTCGGCTGCGATCGGCGTGTAGTCGCCCGGCCCGTTCTTCGAGCCGAAGCCGCCGCCCATCGCCTGGCAGACGACGCGCACCTTGTCCGGCGGCAGGCCGAGGCGGTCGGCGACCGAGTCGCGAATGCCCCAGATGTACTGCGTCGAGATGTAGACGGTGATGCCGTCGTCTTCCCAGTGGCAGATCGCCTGGTGTGTCTCCAGCGAGTTGTGCAGCACGACCTGCGTGCGGTACTCGGCCTCGACGACCGCATCGGCCTCGGCGAGGCCACGCTGGAAGTCGCCGCGCTCATAGGACTTGGGGTCGGAGACGAAGGACTCCTGCCGCACCGCCTCGTCGGGATCGAGCAGCGGCTCGAGCGCCTCCCACTGCGGATCGAGCGCCTCCAGCGCAGCCTGCGCCTGCCCGAACGTCTCGGCGGCGACGGCCGCAACCGCCTGCCCGACGTAGCCGGGCTCTTCCGCGAGCACGTCCAGCTCTCCCGGCGCGAGGACAGCGCGCACGCCTCGCGCGCCGCGCGCCGCGGCGATGTCGATCCTTGTTACACGCGCGCGCGCGTAAGGACTGCGCAGCACTGCCGTGTGCAGCATCCCCGGCAGCTGGATGTCGGCTGTGTACTGGATCTGGCCGCGCGCACGGTCGAGGCCGTCGACGCGGGGGAGCTCGCGGCCGACGGTCGTCAGCGGACCGGCGGGCCACTGGTCGAGCGCATCTTCCTCGACGACGATCCAGACGTCTTCGTAGCGGCCTTCGACTTCCTTTTCGGTGCGGATCAGTCTTGCCAAGTGCTGATCGCCTCCTCGATCTTGGGGTAGGTCCCGCAGCGGCAGAGGTTGCCGGACATCGCATGTCGAATCTCTTCCTGGGACGGCGTCGGGTTCGACGCCACGAGTGCAGCTGCGGACACGATCTGGCCCGGCGTGCAGAAACCGCACTGCACGGCGTCGGCACGCACGAACGCATGGACGAGCGGGTGATCACGCAGGCCCTCGATCGTCGTCACCTCGCGGCTGTCGACCGTATGGACGAGCGTGATGCAGGAGAGTGTCGGGACGCCGTCGAGCATCACGGTGCATGCCCCGCAGTGGCCCTCGCCGCAGGCGACCTTCGTCCCGGTCAGCCCGAGGTCCTCGCGCAGGACCTGTGCAAGGGAGCGGCCGACGCGCGCCTCCACGTCATAGCTCTCGCCGTTGATGCGCAGCTCAGGCAGGAGTCGTCACCGCAACGATGTCTGCCAGATGGATCAGCCGGAAGGTCGCGCGGATGTGCTCGCGCGCGTCTTTCTCGTCGCCTTCCTCCGGCAGCGCCCGCCACATGTCGCGCGCCGCCAGCAACAGCTCGCGGATCTCGTCGAGCTCTTCGCGATGGCCGTTCGTGCGGTCCTGCGTCGCGTTGAGCGCGAGGCCGAGCACGCCGACGCGGTCCGGCTGCCGCGTCCACAGGAGCGGCGTCGCCATCGAGAGGTATTGATGGATCCGGGCGAAGCTCATCGGCTGCGAGAAGGTGTCCGTTCCCTTTGGCGCCGAAGGCTCGCGCGGCGGCTCTCCGGCGGCGATGCGGTGTGCGTTCCCGGCCAGTACGTCCCGCACCTGCTCGTCCGACAAACCGCCCAACCGCGCCGTCCGGAGCGATGTCAGCAGCGACGCCGGCTGCTGCCCGTAGGGATAGTCGGAGGCGTAGACGACCTGCTCCGGCCCGACAAGGCGATAGAGGCCGAGCAGATCGAGTGGGCTCCAGACGGACGTGTCGAAGAAGACGCCGGCCTTGCCGCCGAGCCGGTCCGCGAGCGACGCGAGGTCGGCGATGCCGGCATGCGCGACGATCAGCTGCGCCTGCGGGTAGCGCTCGACCATCCGCGCCAGGTCGTCGGCGATCGGCGGCAGCCCCCGGCCGCCGTGGATGAGGATCGGCACCTTCCGGTCGGCTGCGAGCTCGAAGATCGGCGAGAGGCGCTCGTCGTTCAGGAGGAACTTCTGGGCGCGCGGATGCAGCTTGATCCCTTTCGCACCGAGGTCGAGGCATCGCGTCGCCTCCGCGATCGGATCCTCGGACAGGTCAAGCCGGACGAACGGGATGAGCTTCCCGTCCGAGCGCTCGGCGTAGGCGAGGGTGCGATCGTTGCCGGCCCGGAAGGCAGGGTGCCGGTCGGGCTCGTCGAGGCAGAACATGAAACAGCGGGAGATCCCGTACTTCTCCATCCCAAGAATCAGGTCGGCGTAGATCCCCACCATCCCGTCGATGTCCGTGCCGAGATGCGTATGCGCGTCGAAGATGTCGGCACCGTCGGGGAGCTCGCGGCGCAACTCGTCGTCCCATTGCACCAGCAGTTCTTGGGCACGCTCCCGCGGGTCGTCCACCCTTTGGAGTCTATGTATCGAGCCCCGCCCAGCGTCTCAGCTGGACGGGGCTCGAATGCTGCTCAGCTGACCTTCGTAGGCAACGCAATGACCGTGTTGTCGGCCGGCTGAGCGTCACGGGCGTCGACGATCGTGGCGACTGCCTTGAACGTCACCTTCCCGACAGCAGCATCGTCGCTCGTGAACGTGTAATTGAACGTGTAGGCCGTCGACTTTCCGACGGGTGCATCGTGGGTCAGGACGCCAACGGAGACGAAGTCGCCGCCGGAGACGCTTCTGAACAGCTCGACTCGGACCGTCTCGGTATAGCGCTTGTTTGCGAGCGCGACGGAGATCGACCGCGTCTGGGCCGGATGAGCCGACTGCGGCACGGTGAGCTTGTCGATCGTGACGTCGTGGGTGCGGACGTGGACGGGCACGGTGAAGGTCGCGATCCGGCCGTCGCTGGTCGTTGCGGTGACCTTGGCCGTGTAGTCGCCGTCCTTGGCGTAGTGGTGGGTCGCGTCGACCTGGCCGCCGATCACGTTGGGGCAGCAACCGATCGCGCTGGTGCCGTCCCCGAACTCATAGAGCTCTTGCGTGATCGGGTTGCCTGCCGGGTCGTTCGAGAGGCCCCAGAAGTTGACCGTGTCGTAGGACGACGGGTCGGACGGGAACACGTTGAACCCAGCGTTCGGTGCCGGAGCGAGTGCGAGGTTGAGTGTGATCGGGCTCGAGTCCGCATAGACGTCGCTGACCTGGATGTAGTAGGTCTGGCCGGCGACGCCTCGGAATGCCATGCTCGCTCCGCCGTAGCTGCGGCAGTCGACCTGGGTCAGGTCGCCCAGGCTCGTGCCGGTGAAGACCGCCTCGGTGTTCCACGTGCCGGAGGCCAGGCTCGCCTGGTACGACCGCGTCAAGCTCGGCGTGAACGCGTACCACCAGCTGTTGCTCGGCGGTGACGGGGCGCACGTCGGGTTCGGCTCCGCGGGCTCCTTCGTCGCGGCCGCTGCGCTCTGGGTGTCGCTGAACGGCACGCTCGCGATCGCCATCGCACCGGCGAAGTCGTCGTTCGACGGTGCAGGAACCTCGGTCGCGTTGAGGCGGACGGAGCCGCCGTAGCCATAGCCGGAGACGACCTGGACGGCGTACGTCGTGCCGGCCTGGAGGTGGACGGTCGACGACTGGCCCGGGTAGGCGCAGGCCATGAAGCCGAGGCCCGAGAGCCCGCTGCCGTTGTCGCGGTACACGTCGACGGCGGGGAGTGGCGTCGAGCTGCCTGACGTATCGAAGTGGACGACCTCGTCGGCCGACGGCGTGAACGAATACCAGGCGCTCTGGCTCGCGTAGTAGCAGGGGAACTGCTCACCCGGCTCGGTCGTTGCATCCGTCAGGTCCTGCGTGTCCGAGAACGGCAGGCTCGAGATCGTGGTCGGTTGCGCGAAATTGTCGTTCGACGGTGCAGCGGCGGCTGCGGGCCCGGCCCAAAAAACCGCGGTTGTGACTGCCCCAGCGAGGACAACCAACGCGCGCAGGTGCGATGCGCGCATTGCATTCCTCCTTTCAGTTGACCTGGCGAGTGTTCGCCGTGGCACTAACCCCGCTCTAACCGCGCGGTAGGATCGCGCCGTGCCCGACGTCCTGATCTACGGCGACACGATGCGTTCGCCCGAGCTGCGACACGAG
>DATFTK010000002.1:0-2771 GCA_035262005.1 Gaiellaceae bacterium
GCGAGCGGTGAGGGACTGGGCGTCCAGTACGCGCACTGGGCGACGGCGATTCTCTCGAACGGCCTCGGGCACTACGAGAACGCGTTGGCGTCGGCGCGGCAGGCGGCCGAGATGACACCGAACCTCTTCGTCGCCGGCTGGGCGCTGGTCGAGCTGGTCGAAGCGGCAGCTCGGACGGGCGACGCGGGGCTCGCGGCCGAGGCGGCCCGACGGCTCGTCGACGCAACCGAGTCGACCGGGTCCGACTGGGCGCTCGGTCTCGCCGCCCGGGCTCGGGCACTCACGAGCGAAGCCGACGCGGCCGAGCCGCTGTACGCCGAGGCGATCGAGCGGCTCGAACGCACGCCGCTCCGGCCGGAGCTCGCGCGCTCGCAGCTCGTCTTCGGCGAGTGGCTACGGCGCGAAGGCCGCCGCGTCGATGCGCGCGAGCAGCTGCGTGCGGCGCACGACCTACTGGCGTCGATCGGCATGGAGGCATTCGCCGAGCGCGCTCGCCGCGAGTTGGTCGCCACGGGCGAGAAGGCGCGGCGACGGACCGCTGACACCCGCGCCGACCTGACTCCCCAGGAGGCGCAGATCGCGCAGCTTGCACGGGAGGGTCATTCGAACCCCGAGATCGGCATGCAGCTGTTCCTCAGCCCGCGAACCGTCGAGTGGCACCTGCGCAAGGTCTTCACGAAGCTCGACATCAGCTCCCGGAAAGAGCTCGACGACGCGTTGCGCACGAAACGACGGGAGCCGCAGGCCGTCTAGCGGTTTACGACCTCGCGACGACTTTGACGGGCATGCCGATCTCCGCGAAGTCGTACGTCATGCGTGCGACGGCGACCGGCTGACGCACGCAACCGTGCGACGCGGGGTACGTCGGAACGAGGCCGAACTCGTGGAACGCAATCCCGCCGACGAAGGGGACCGCCCATGGGAGCCATTCCCGGAACGGCACCGACCACCACTTCGCGATCTTGGCGTAGACCTTGTAGTTGCCCGGGGGCGTCGGTGTCGAGGGCTTGCCGGTCGACACGGCGATCGCACTGAACACCCTGTTGTCCCGAATCAGGAGCGCGACCTGGCGATCTATCAGGACCTCGGCCCGCTTGCCGACGTTCCCACGTGTGACCGGAGTCGGTCGCTGCGCGGTGTTGAGGCGAGACTGCGTCGACGCGTCGACGACGCCGGTGCGACTCAGCCGCTCCCACTTCTGGAACGCGAGGATTGCCTCCTGAGTCGCGGGACCGAGCCGCCCGTCGTCGCTCCCCGTCGGGAGGTAGCCGAGCGGGATCAGGCGCTGCTGCACGCGCTTCACACGCGGGTCGGGAGGAGGCTCCTTTTCTCTGCGCGGCTTCGGCAACGGCACATCGGGGGTTTGGAGCAGCGCGAAGGTAATCGGCCGTTCCGTCGGGACACGCGGGAAGATTCCGGCCACCTTCGCCCCGTCGATCAGCAACTGCAGCCGTGGCGCGCCGGCAGCCGAAGTCGTGCGGACGAGCTGCGCGAGCCGCGCCAGCAGGTCGTCGGAATTCCCGCCCGAGATGAAGCGCGCGCCGAGATCGACCGTCGCGAGCCCGCCCGTGACGGCTACCGAGTGAATCGGCGTGCCGGACGGGATGTAGGTCCGGAAGTCCTTCCTGACCTCGGCGCGGGTCGGCCCTGCGATCAGCTTCCGAACGGCCACCGTAGTTCCAGAGCCGGTTCGCGGGACGCTCGCGAGCTGCTCCCCCCGCAGGAAGAAGATCGACAGCGTGCGGGCCCGCGCCGCCGTCGACGCCGTTGCGCCGACGGCGAGCATGACACCGAGCACGCCGAGTGCGAGAGCCGCCCTCACAGAGGCGCCAGTCTCTTCGATTTCGGCGACAGCTGCCGTCCCGGGGAGACCCGGGCGCCTGCCAGGGTGTTCCACGGGCGCGACGGGCGCCGCCAACAGCGAACCTCCCAGCGTTCAGGCCACTGCGCCGAAAGGAGGTCGTTATGTCCACCGTCGTCGGAACGACGACCGAAATCCGACCGTTCCAGGTCGAATTCCCTGAGGAGGAGATCGCCGAGCTGAAGCGCCGCATCGCGGCGAGTCGCTGGCCCGACAGGGAGCTCGTCGGGGATGCGAGCCAGGGCGTGCAGCTCGCGATGCTCCAGGAGCTGGCGCGCTACTGGGCCGAGGAGTACGACTTCGGCAGGATCGAGGCGACGCTCAACGCGCTGCCGCAGTACAAGACCACGATCGACGGGCTCGATATCCACTTCATCCACGTCGAGTCGCCGCACGACAACGCGTTGCCGCTGATCATCACGCACGGCTGGCCCGGCTCCATCATCGAGATGCTCCAGGTGATCGAGCCGCTGACCGATCCGACTGCCCACGGCGGCAGCGCCGACGACGCATTTCACCTCGTGATTCCGTCGATCCCCGGCTACGGCTTCTCCGAGGAGCCGGCCGAGGTCGGCTGGGATCCGGGTCGCGTCGCGGAGGCCTGGGGGGAGCTGATGTCCCGCCTCGGCTACACGCACTACGTCGCACAGGGCGGGGACCAAGGCGCCGGCGTCACCGACTCGATGGGCCGGCAGCAACCCGACGGGCTGGTCGGGGTGCATTTCAACTTCCTGGGCGCGGCCCCGCGCGAACTGCTGATGGCCGCACTCAACCTCAGGATCGCCTGGTCCCACGACGAACGGGAGCAGTTCGGGAAGTTCGTCGCTGTCGCCATGCGGGGCTACATCGCCGAGATGGGCGAGCATCCGCAGACGATCGGGTATCCGCTCGCGGAGTCACCGGTCGGTCT
>DATFTK010000003.1:0-8283 GCA_035262005.1 Gaiellaceae bacterium
CTCCGGGCCTTCCTCGACCGCAGCAGCTAGGGAAGCGTGATCGTGCCCGAGGTGTGGCCGATTGCGATGCAACCGTGCAGCTTGACCTCGCCGCTGCCGCTCCCAGTCGCGCCTGCAAGCGCGCCCGTTCCGCCGACGATCGTCTCGTCGATCTCGAGGAACTGAGGATTACCCGCCTGCCCAGGGAAGCAGTTCCTTCCGTGGCTGCCCGAGTTTCCGGGCGAGTAGAACGCGAAGCCGCTGGGTTGATCGTCGATGCGGATGACCAGCGTGCTTCCATCGTCGAAAGTCACCGTGCGCATGTGGCACCCGAAGCCACACGCGTTGAAGACGACGACCTGATTGTCGGAGTGCCCGATTCCGCTGATGCTTGCCGTGCCGCAGGAGGTTCCCGGAGCACAGTCGCCGAATGGCTCGACGTACGTCGCCTCGTAGCCGAACGTCGTCGCGGCCGACGCCGGAACGGCGACGAGCAGCGCCACTGAAACGACAGCAAACGCGAAGACCAGTCTGTTCACTGAAGACACCTCCTTTCGTGTCAGACCGGCCGAGCGTGAGCCCGCAGCATCGCTCGTGCAATCCCAGAAATGTGGGGTCTACATGCGCGGCACAGAGGTCTATGGTTGATCGATGGTGACCGAGCGCGAGCTGTCGCGCTGTCGTGAGCGCCTCGATTCGCTGAGCCGGTCGAGCGTCGATTGCGCGACACTGCGCCTCGAGACAATCGCACGCCTGAAGCGGACGATCGGCTTCGATCGGTGGTGCTGGCCACTGGCCGATCCCGAGACCCTCGTGACGAGCAGCGGGCTCGCCGAGCACAACTTCGGCCCGTCCGTCCCGCGCTCGCTGCAACTCGAATATTCGGTCGACGGATTCGCAGCGAAGCAGCTGATCGCGCGTCGCGCCAAGCCCGTGGCGAGCCTTCAGGCCGAGACCGGCGGGGACATCGCACTCTCGCCGCGTTGGGACGAAGTCTTGCGTCCCGCAGGCATCGGCGATGTCGCGATCCTCGGATGTCGCGACAGCCACGGTTGCTGGGGGTGGATCGAGCTCTATCGCGACCGCAGTGACCGCGCTTTCGACGACGGCGCGCTCGACCTGCTCGAGTCGATCGGTCCGGCGTTCGGGTCAGCGCTTCGCCGGCACGCGATGCCGCGCCGCGATGACCCGCCCGTGACCATCACCGCGCCGGGGACGCTCGTGCTCGACCGCGATCTGCGCCTCGTGAGCTGGACCCCGAGCGCGCGCGCTTGGATCGATGCGCTCCCGTCTGCGGAGATGTTCGCCAGGTGGGGAGTGCTGCCGTCCGTCGTATACCCGACGGCTGTCCTCGCCCGCTCACGAGACAGCTCCGAAGCCGCGCGTGCGCTCGTCCAGGCTGTGGACGGTCGCTGGGTGACGATCGAGGCTGCGGCGCTCGAGGGCGAACGCGAAGGCGAGGTGGCTGTGCACCTGCGCTCGGCAACACCCGCGGAGACCTTCGAGTTGCTGTGCCGTGTCTACGCACTGTCCGCGCGGGAGCGTGAGATCGTCTCGCTGCTCGTGACCGGCCTCGACACGCGATCGATCGCCAAGCGGCTGTTCATCTCGCCGCATACGGTGCAGGACCATCTGAAGTCTGTCTTCGCGAAGATCGGTATTCACAGCCGGCGCGAGCTCCTAGCCACGCTCTCTGCGGCCGCCGACTGATTCCGGCCGATAGCGTGGACGACGATGCGACGCCTGCTCGTCCTCGTCGGCGCGATCGTCCTCGTCGACACGATGTTCTTCGCGGCGCTGACGCCGTTGCTGCGCCATTACGTGGACGAGCTCGACCTCGGCAAGGCCGGCGCGGGTGTCCTGCAGGCGATGTATCCGGCAGGTGCGCTCGTCGCTGCGATTCCCGGCGGTATCGCCGCAGCGCGGTTCGGCGTCAAGCCGACCGTGTTGATCGGGCTCTCGCTGCTCGCGGTCACGACGGTCGCCTTCGGGCTGGCGAACTCGGTCTGGGCGCTCGACCTCGCTCGCTTCCTGCAGGGGATGTCGAGTGCGTTCTCCTGGACGGGGTCGCTCGCGTGGCTCGTCGCGGCCGCGCCGCCGGGCCGCCGCGGCCAGCTGATCGGATCGGCCTTCGGCGCTGCGATCGCCGGCGCGCTCTTCGGGCCGGTGCTCGGGGCCGTGGCCTCGTTCACCGGCACCGCCACGGCCTTCAGCGTCGTCGCTGGGCTCGCACTCGTGCTCGCCTTCTTCGCCTGGCGGACACCGGCCGCCACGCCTGACGCGCCGCAGCCCGTGCGGATGCTGTTCGAGGCGTTGAATGTACGCAGCATCCAGGTCCCGATCTGGCTCTGCCTCCTCCCCGCCCTGCTGTTCGGCAACCTGTCGGTCCTCGCGCCGCTCCGGCTTTCGCACCTCGGGTGGGGTGCGGCGGCGATCGGGGGTACCTACCTCTGCATGGCCGCGATCGAAGCCTCGTGGGCGCCGGTCCTCGGCCGGCTCGCCGATCGCTTCGGCCGCATGCCGCCGCTGCGTGCCGCACTTCTCGCCGCCGCGGTCGTGTCGTTCCTGCTGCCGTGGCCACAGACCCCATGGGTGCTCGCCCTCGTGATCGTCGCGGCCGGCTTCGCATACGGGAGCTTCTGGACGCCGGCAATGTCGATGGTGACCGACGAGGCAGAGACGTTCGGGCTCGACTACGGCTACGCGTTCGCGCTCATCAACATCGCGTGGGCGCCGGGACAGGCCGGCGGCGCGGCGCTCGGCGGGGTACTGGCCGCGGCGAGCAGCGACGCGGTCTCATACCTCCTGCTCGGCGTGCTCTGCGTGCTGACCTTGTGGGCGATCGCGGGCTACAGAGGCTCGGCCGAGCCGCTCACGGCCGAGCGGTAGAGCGCCTCGATCGAGCGCACCTGGCCAACGGCGTCGTCGCGCCCGAGCAGCGGTTCCGCGTCGCCGCGCACGGCCGCACTGAAGTTTTCGACCTGCAGGAAGTAGCGGTTGACATCCTCGACGTCGATGCGCTTGCCGTTGAGCTCGACGTGCGGGTCGCGGCAACGCACCGGGTCAGGCACGACGAGCTTGCCCTCGGAGCCGATCGCCTCGAGCCCGTTTCCCTCCGGAAGGTCGAAACCGCAGTGGAACTCCCCGAGGACGTCGTGCGGAAACTCCAGCACTCCGACAAAGCCGACGTCGACACCGCCGCCGCCCAGGCGCTGGCGCCCGAAGACGAGCTTCGGCTCACCCGCCAGCAGCCGCTGCATGCTGATGCAGTAGCAGCCGAGATCCATCAGCGCGCCGCCGTCGAGCTCTGGGCTCAAGCGCACGTCAGCCTCGTCCGTGAGCGTGAAGGAGAACAGCGAACGGAGCTGCCGAAGCTTGCCGACCGCGCCGTCGCGCACGAGCTCCGCCGCCTTCCGCGTCTGCGGATGGTGCCTGTACATGAACGCTTCCATCAGCAGGCGCCCGTTGCGGTCGGCGGTGTCGAACGCACGCTCGACCGCCTCGACGCGGCGGTCCAGCGGCTTCTCGCAGAGGACGTGCTTCCCCGCGTCGAGCGCCCTGATCGACCACTCGACATGGAGCGAGTTCGGGAGCGAGTTGTAGACGACCTCGATCTCGTCGTCCTCGAGCAGCGCGTCGTAGCTGCCGTAGGCACGCTCGAGCCCACGCTCGCGTGCGTACGCGTCGGCGCGGGCCTGGTCTCGACTCGCGACCGCGACGACCTGCGTGCGCTCGCTCCGCCGCGCGCCACCGAGGATCGCCTCGTTGATGCGGGCAGTGGAGAGCAGGCCCCAGCGGACCGGCTCGCTCACGCGGGAGACACGGACGTACCCGTCGTCGCCGAGCGGAAGAGCGCCTCGATGGCGCGCGCCTGGCCGACCGCGTCCTCGCGCCCGAGGAGAGGATCTGTGTCGCCGCGGATCGCGTCGCTGAGATTCTCGACCTCCAGCCGATACGAGTCCTCCGGCTCGAGCTCGATGCGCTCCACTCCCGCGTTGCGTCGGAGCTCGATCACCGGCTCGAGGCAGTGCCACGGGTCGTCGAGGAAAAGCGAGCCGTCGCTCCCGACCGCCTCGAGCTCGTCACGCTCGGTCAGGGCCGTCCCGCAGTCGAACTGAGCGAGGACGTCGCCCGGAAAGCGCATCGTGCCGGCGAAGACCCAGTCGGTGCCGCTCGGCCCGACGAACTGCTCCCCGTAGACCCGCTCGGGCTCGCCGCCGAGCAACCGGCTGCCGCTGACGCAGTAGCAGCCCACGTCCATCAGGCTGCCGCCGTCCACGTCAGTTCGCAACCGGATGTTGTCGGCGTCGTACAGCGCATAGCTGAAGCAGGAGCGGACAACGCGAAGGTCCCCGATCGCGCCCTCGTCGACGAGCTGACGGAGGCGCGCCGTCTGAGGGTTGTGGCGGTACATGAACGCCTCCGTCAGGATTCGCCCGTTCCTCTGGGCCGCGTCGAATGCGGCTTCGACGTCGGCGACGTACCGGCTCATCGGCTTCTCGCACAGCACGTGCTTTCCGGCCTCGACGGCACGGATCGACCACTCGCAGTGCAGTGTGTTCGGCAGGGAGATGTACACGGCCTCGACATCGGCGTCGTCGAGCAGGGCGGGATACGAGCCGTATGCGCGCTCGATCTCCCAGTGGCGTGCGTACTCGTCCGCCCGGCTCTGCTCCCGGCTCGCGACGGCGATCAGCTCGGCTTTCTCCGACGCGTGCATGCCGGGAATGACCTTGCGGTTGATGTCGGCGGTCGAGAGGATCCCCCACCTGACAGGCGCCGCTAGCCCCATGACGGCTCCGTCACCGGGCGAAACGCGGTCTCGAGGATGCGGAAGTTGCGTGGCCTCGTGAGGACGAAGAGGACGACGTCGGCGACGTCGTCCGCACTCATCATCCCGGCGAGCGCGTCCTGCGTCCGCCCTCGTCCCGGCTCGAGCGCGAAGTCCGTGGCCACGCCGCCCGGGCAGACGTTCGTGCAGCGGATGCCGCGCTCGCGCAGCTCATGGTCGAGCGAGCGCGTGAAGCCGACCTGGGCGAACTTCGACGAGCAGTAGACCGCCTCGAGCGGAAGGCCTCGCCGCCCGGCCTCGGACGCGAGCGTGACGATGTCCGCCTCCCCGCTTTCGAGCAAGTGCGGCAGGGCGGCGCGCACGGCGTAGAGCGTTCCTTTCACGTTCACGTCGATCATCTCTTCGAGGAAATCCGGAGCCAGCTCGAGAAAGGGACCATAGGCGCCCACGCCCGCATTCGCGACGAGGATGTCGAGCCGGCCGAATGCGTCCACGGTCGCGGACACGATCTCCTCGACCTGTCCGGCGTCTCGCACGTCGCACGGCTGTGCAACCACGCCTGCAATGCCGAGGTCGTCGCCGCTGCGCGAAGCCAGTCCGAGCTCGACGCCCGCTGCCGCGAGTTGTCGTGCGACCGCCGCACCGATGCCGCGACTGGCACCGGTGACGAGTGCAACCTTTCCGTCAAGCGTCGTCATGTGTCCTCCAATGGTCGAAGGGCCGGGTAGAGCAGTTGGAAACGGCGGTAACCGCGTTCGTACGCCGCGCTCCACTCGGGGTCCGGCTCGACCGGATCGTGGAGCCGGACGCAGGCGGCGACTGCCTCCTGGACGTCGCAAAAGACTCCGGCGGCTACACCGCCGAGGAGCGCCGCGCCGTACGCAGAGCCCTCGTCCGTCTGCGCACGCCGAATAGGCAAGCCCAGGACCGAAGCCAGGATGCGAAGCCAGAGCTCGCTGCGGGCACCGCCGCCGGAGGCGTGGCCGGCGTGCGGGTCGACTCCGAGCTCGCGCAGGAGCTCGAGCGAGTCCCGCAGTCCGAAGGCGACGCCCTCGAGCACCGCGCGCACGAGGGCGCCGAGGTCGTGACGAAGCGTCAGCCCGGCGAAAGCGGCCCGCGCGTGCGGGTCCGCGTGGGGCGTCCGCTCGCCTGTCAGGTAGGGCAAGAAGGTGGCACCCTCTGTGCCGGGCGGCCAGCCCGCAGCCGCCGCGGTCAACTCGTCATACCCGTGACGGCTGCCCAGTGCGCCGCGCAGCCAGCGGAGCGATCCCGCTGCGGACAACATCACCCCCATCGCGTGCCACCCGCCCGGCACCGCGTGGCAGAACGCGTGGACGCGCGCCTGGGGGTCCGCGGCGAACTCGGGCAGCGCGGCAAACACGACCCCCGACGTACCGAGCACCACCGACACCGGCCCAGGCCGGTCGACGCCGACGCCGAGCGCCGCCGCCGCCTGATCACCCGCGCCGGCGGCGACGGGGACGCCGGCGTCGGTCGTCCCCGAGATCTCCGGCGACTCGAGCGCTTGCGGCACCCACGCGGGATCGAGCTCGAGCGCATCGAGCATCTCCTCGCTCCAGCGCCGCCTCGCGACGTCGAACAGCAGCGTGCCCGAGGCATCGGCAACGTCGATCGCATGCTCGCCCGTCAGCCGCAGGCGAACGTAGTCCTTCGGCAGGAGGATGTGCGCGATGCGTGCGTACGTCGCCGGCTCGTGGCGCCGCAACCACAGCAGCTTCGGGGCCGTGAAGCCCGTCAGGGCACGGTTCCCGGTCAGCTGGATCAGCCGTCGCAGCCCGACCCGCTCCTCGATCTCGGCGCACTCCGCCTCGGTCCGCTGGTCGTTCCAGAGGATCGCCGGTCGGAGCACGCGATCCCGGTCGTCGAGAACGACGAGGCCGTGCATCTGGCCCGAGAGGCCGATCGCCGTCGCTTCGCCGCCGAGCCTGGCGAGCGCCCGCTCCGCAGCCCGCCACCAGTCCTCAGGATCCTGTTCCGCCCACCCCGGCTCCGGCGTCGAAAGCTCGTAGGGCTCCTCGGCTCGGGCGAGCACCTCGCCTGCAGGCGAGAGCGCGAGCGCCTTGACACCGGTCGTGCCTACATCGAGACCGACGAGCCGCGTCACCCGCCGAGCGCGGCGTAGACGACCTCGTATGCGGCAACGGCGTCTTTCTGCGCCTGCGCCGCGCGCAGCGCAGCGTCGTCGATGCGCGATGCAGCGGCATCGATGAAGCGCCACTGCAACACGCTCCGCTTCACGGCCGCCACGGCATCCTCGGTGTACGGGTAGAGATCGAAGCCGAGGCGTTCGCCGTTGTCGCCGTAGCCTGCGCGGCGGAGCTCGACGGCGAGCTCGAGCGTCTCCATGAACGCGAGCGCTCCGACCATGTTGTCGTCGTCGAAGGTTCCCCAGCCGGAGTTCGCATGCTGATGGCCGAGCAGGCCTTCGCCCGCCAGCATCGCCGCGTACTCCGCGAGGTTCTCGCCGTTCATCAACAGGTGCTGCCAGTCCATGTTGACCTTGACGTTGTCGATCCCCTGCGCGCGCAGCTTGTGGATCACGTGCAGCGTCATGCCGATGTTGCGCATGAAGATCTTCATCGCCGGCTCGGAGTTCTTGTGCTCGAGGAAGAGCAGCACCCCACGCTCCCGGCAACGCTCCGCCGCCTGGCCGATTCCCTCGACGAACCAGGCCCAGCTCTCCCGGTAGGGCGTCTGGAAGGGGTAGTTGTAGCCCTCGATGCCCGGCCAGATGATGAAGTGGGCGCCGAGCTCCCCGGCGAAATCGATCGCCGCGAGGGTGCGGTTCAGCGCCTCCGCCCGCGTCGCCGCGTCAGGGGATGCGAGACCGCCGCGACCGAAGCGCGCGTCGAGGTGGAGGCCGGTCGCGAGGCAGTAGACGTCGTGTCCGTCGAGCGCGTCGCGAACCTCGTCCAGGTTCTCCTCCGACAGTTCCTGCGGGTAGTGGAACTCGTACCCGTCGATCAGGTCGCCGAGACCCTCGACGGCGCGGCGAACACGCTGCACTGTGCTCTCGTTCGCCAGCTCGGGCTTGTAGCCACCTGGGACGAACCGCGTAGCCATCGAACCGAACGCCCAGATTCCGAGCGAGGTCTTCATGTCGCGCCCTCCTGAGACTCGAGTCCCGACCCTGTCGTGCGGAGCCTAATATCAGCGGCCGTGACGGAAGCCGAAGCACGCGAGCGGGCGGCGGCGATGCTCGCCGAGACGGGCATCGTCTTGACACCGCTCGAGCGCCAGCAGATCGAGATCGCCGACTTCGGGCTGGGCCGACTCGACGAAGTCGGACTGCAGATCGTCGTCTACGTGAACACGGATCGGGTGTGCGCGAAGGAGCTCGTCCTCTTCCCACGCCAACGTTGCCCCGAGCACCGGCACCCGCCGGTCGCGGGCGACCCGGGCAAGGAGGAAACGTTCCGCGTGCGCCGCGGGCGCGTCCACCTGCATGTCGAGAACACGGGAGACATCGTGCTCGGGCCGGGCGAGCAGTA
>DATFTK010000004.1:0-8184 GCA_035262005.1 Gaiellaceae bacterium
AGGTCGGGACCGATCCGGACGAAGCGGGTGTCCTCGATCGCGACGTCGACGACGCGGTCACCCACACGTACGTTTCGAACGAGGAGGTCCACCGCGTTACCGTAAACGGGTGCCGGAGCCTCCGTACAGGCCGCTCGACGCCCAGGTGATCCCGCGCTTCGCCGGGATCCGGACCTTCATGCGCGCGCCGCACGTGACCGACCTCCGCGGGGTCGACGTCGCCGTGTTCGGCATTCCGTTCGACACGGCGACGACGTACCGGGCCGGCCCGCGCTTCGGGCCCGAGGCGATCCGGTCGGCGTCGGCGCTGCTCCGGCCGTATCACCCCTTCCACGACGTGAACGTCGTCGAGACGCTCTCGATCGTCGACTACGGCGACCTGCCTGTCTCCCCCGGCGACACAGAGCGCACCTACCGGCAGATCGAGGAGGCGCTGGCGCCGATCGTGGACTCCGGCATCTTCCCCGCCGCGCTCGGAGGCGACCATTCGATCACTCTTGCCGAGCTGCGCGTGCTCGCGACCAAGCACGGTCCGCTCGCGCTCGTGCAGCTCGACGCACACGCCGACACGTGGGACGAGTACTTCGGCCAGCGTTACTTCCACGGAACGACGTTCAAGCGCGCGGCCGAGGAAGGCCTGCTGGAGCCGAACGCCTCCGTGCAGGCCGGGATGCGCGGCTCGGTGTACGCCGCCGGCGACCTCGAGGGCGCGCGCGAGCTCGGTTTCGCGGTGATCACCGCGGAGGAGCTGCGAACGCTCAGTCCGGCGCAGTACGCCGAGCGGGTGCGTGAGCGGGTGGAGGACCGGCCCGTGTTCATCTCCTTCGACGTCGACTTCCTCGATCCGGCCTTCGCTCCCGGCACGGGCACGCCCGAGATTGCCGGGTTCTCCACCGCCGAGGCCGTGGCGTTCGTGCGCGCCCTGCGCGGAATCGACCTCGTCGCGTGTGACGTCGTCGAGGTCTCGCCCTCGTACGACGGCCCTGGACAGCAGACCGCGCTCGCGGCTGCGAACGTGATGTGGGAGCTGCTCGCGCTGCGGGCGCTGGGACGGAACCAGTGATGCGGGTCTGCGTCGCCGGGATCACCGGCTGGGCCGGCAGTGCGGTGGCGGCGGCTGTCGAGGCGGCAGAAGACCTCGAGCTCGTGTCCGGCGTCTCGCGGTCGTCCGCGGGCCAGGACGGCATCTATGCAACTGTCGGCGAGGCGCTTGCAGCAGCGCCCGCGGATGTCGTCGTCGATTTCACCAGCCCCGGGTCCGTCAAGGGAAACGTGGATGCCGCACTCGAAGTGGGCGTCGCTGTCGTGATCGGCTCCAGCGGCCTGAGTGCGTCCGACTACGACGAGATCGACGTCAAGGCGCGCGGCGCGGAGGTCGGCGTGATCGCGGCGGGCAACTTCTCGCTGCTGGCCACGCTCCTCCTGCGCTCCGCGGCGGAGATCGCGCGCCACGTCGACTCCTGGGAGATCCTCGACTACGCGAGCGCCGGCAAGCCCGATGTCCCGAGCGGCACGTCGCGCGAGCTTGCCGAGCGGCTGGCGGAGGTCCGGCAGCCTGCTCTGGACCGTCCACTCGAGACCCTCCACGGCCCCGTCGAGGCTCGCGGCGCAACCGTCGGCGGGACGCAGATCCACTCCGTGCGGTTGCCGAGCTTCGCCGTCTCGACGGAGATCGTGTTCGCTGCTCCCGGCGAGCGTCTAGTCCTGAGGCACGATGCCAACGAGACCCCTGAGCCGTACGTCGCCGGAGTTCTCTACGCTGTTCGCGCGGTGGGCGGACGCATCGGCTTGACCCGCGGCCTCGACCAGTTGCTCGCATGATCCAGGCGATCCTCTCTTTCGACGTCGACGCCGAGACGCCGATCCTCGTCGAGGGAAGGCGCTACGCCGACAACGCAGGCGTCATGTCGCACCAGGCGTACGGCCCGCTCGTCGGTGTCCCTCGCATCCTCGACCTCCTGCAGGAGTACAGGCTGCCCGCGACGTTCTTCGTCCCCGGCCTCACGGCCGAGCGCTACCCCGATGCCGTCGAGCAGATCCTCGCCGCCGGGCACGAGCTCGGGCACCACTCGTACGCGCACTTCAGCCCGATCGACCAGGACGAGGCGGCCGAACGCTCGGACTTCGAGCGCGCGCTCGAGGCGCTTGCGCGCTTCGACGTCGAGCCCAAGGGCTTTCGCTGCCCGAGCTGGGAGCCGCAGTGGCGCACGCCCGCACTCGTCGCCGAGTTCGGGCTCGAGTACGACTCGAGCCTGATGGACGCGGACGTGCCGTACCTGCTCGAGACGCCTGCGGGCGACATCGTCGAGCTGCCCGTTCACTGGAGCCTCGACGACTGGGAGCAGTACGCCTACCTGCCGCGACCGCCGTTCAAGGGCCCGATCGAGTCACCGCAGAAGGTGCTGGACCTGTGGATCTCCGAGCTCGACGCCATGCGCCGTCACGGCTGCCTGTTCGTCCTCACCTGCCACCCGTTCTTGTCGGGCCGGCCGCACCGCGTCGAGGTGCTCCGGAAGCTGGTCGAGCACGCGCTCGAGACGAACGACGTCGAGTTCGTCGAAGCGCGCGAGGCCGCGCGGCGTGCGCGCGACGACGACGGGCTCCCGCGCCGTCGTCTCGAGCCCGTCGTGGTTGACGAGAACGTCTATCCCGACGACTAGACAGCCGCCGCTGCTCTCGCCGGTTTCAGCTCTTCCCCGAACTTTGCGCGTGCGACGAACTGGCCGACGCCCGGCTCGGCGACGAGCTGGTCGCCCTCGACCAGGACGTTGCCGCGCAGCAGCACGACCCCGGGCGAGCCGGTCACAGCAGTGCCCTCGTAGAGGTTGTAGTCCGTCTTCGAGTGCTGCCCGGCGGCCGCGATCGTCAGCTTCTTGTCGGGATCGAAGATCACGATGTCCGCGTCCGACCCGACGGCGATCGTCCCCTTTCGCGGATAGAGGCCGAACAGCTTTGCCGGGTTCGTGCAGAGGAGCTCGACCATCCGGTTGAGCGAGATCCGGCCGCCGCGGACGCCGAACTCGTGGATCATCTGCAGCCGGTTCTCGAGCCCCGGCCCGCCGTTCGGGATCTTCGAGAAGTCGTCCCTGCCCAGCGTCTTCTGGCCGTCCCAGAGGAAGGCGCAATGGTCTGTCGAGATCGCGCTGAGGATGTCGGTGCGCACCGCGTTCCACAGCACGTCCTGGTTCGCCTTGTCGCGAGGCGGCGGTGTGTACACGTACTTCGCGCCCTCGAAGTTCGGGCGCTCGAGGAACGTGTAGTCGACGAAGAAGTACTGCGTGCACGTCTCGCCCCACACGTCCCAGCCCTTGTCGCGCGCGAGCGCGATCGGCTCGACGGCTTCCTTGCACGACACGTGCACGACGTAGAGCGGCGCGCCGGCGACGCGCGCGAGCTGGATTGCTCGGTTCGTCGCCTCGCCCTCGGTCTCGGGCGGGCGCGTCAGCGCGTGGTAGCGCGGCTCGGTGTGGCCCTCGGCCAGGGCCTTCTTCACGAGCACGTCGATCGCATCGCCGTTCTCCGCGTGGACCATGACCAGCGCACCGGTCTCGGCGGCGACCTCCATCGTCCTGAACAACGTCTCGTCGTCGACCATGAGCGCGCCCTTGTACGCCATGAACAGCTTGTAGGACGTGATGCCCTGGTCTGGCAGCGACGCGAGCTCTTCGAGCGTCCCGCCCTCATGCAGGTCGGTGACCGCCATGTGGTAGCCCATGTCGATCACCTGCTTGCCGTTCGCCTTGCTGCGCCACTCCTCGAGCGCGTCGGCGAACGTCGCACCTTGCGGCTGGATGATGAAGTCGACATGGCAGGTGGTGCCGCCGAACGCGGCCGCCGTCTGGCCGGACTCGACGTCGTCGATCGTCGTCGTGCCGCCGAACGGCATGTCGAGGTGCGTGTGCGGGTCGACACAGCCGGGAAGCACGTACTTCCCGGCTGCATCGATCACCTTGTCTGCCTGGACGTCGAGCGACTCGCCGATGAGTGAGATCCGCTCGCCCTCGACGTAGACGTCGCCGACGTAGTCGTCGGCCGCCGTGATGATGCGGCCGCCTTTGATCAGTACGGACATCGCGGATCTCCCTTCTCTACTTGCCGCCGGTCGTCACCTTGATCGTGGCTTTCTTCCACCTCTTCCCGTACACGTCGACGCCCTGCTTCTTCAGCTGGGCGACGGCCGCCTTCGCGAGGTCGTCGCGGTATGCGCCTGACGGCAGCTTGCTGATCACGCCGAACTGCTTCGAGATCCTGGCCGTCTGCGCGAAAGCGGCCTTGTTCATGATCCCGATGCCATTCGCGTTCGGCCAGACGAGTGCGTTGATCTCGTTCATCTGCCACGTCTGATGACCCTTCAAGAGCGTCGGGCCTTGTGCGAGGACAATGTTCACGCAGTCCTTGAAGTGCGAGCGGCAGTAGATCCAGCCCTGGAAGGACGCAGTGAGGAACTTCTTCGCGATCGCCTGATGGCTCTTGTCGGCGATCCACTTGTCGGTCGTGAAGATGCCGTCCTCGAGCATCCCCGTGCCGACGTTCTGCATCTTGATCACGTTCAGATCGCTGAGCTTCGTCAGCTTGCCCGTCTTCGGGTTCTTCGTCTCGAGCACCTGCGCGAGCTCGTTGTAGGTCATCGCTGACGCCGAGTCGACCTGCCGGTTCATGAACAGGTTCATGTCGAACGGCTGCTTGACGATCGTCACGCCCTTGTTGTGCTCGGGGTCCATGCCGGCGCGCGTGAGCGCCGCGAACAACTCGAACTCGTTGCCGCCGAGCCAGTTCGCGACCTTCTTGTCCTTCATCTGCGCGATCGTCTTGATCCCGCTGTCCTTCCACGTCAGCTGCGTCATGCCGCTGCGTGCGAAGACCTGCGCGATGTTCACGAGCTTCGTGCCCTTGTCACGTGCCGACAGCAGGCTCGGCAGCCAGTCCAGCCCGAACTCCGCGCCGCCGCCGGCGACGACCTGCTCCGGGATGATGTCCGGCCCACCGACCTTCAGCTTCACGTTGAGCCCGGCCTTGTCGTAGTAGCCCTTTGCTTTCGCGGCGTAGTAGCCGGCGAACTGTGCCTGCGTCACCCACTTGAGCTGCAGCGTCACGTTCGTCTTCGCCGCCTTGCCGGTCGACGCTCCTGCTCCGGCCGCTGCCCAGACGGCGCCGACGAGCACGAGCATTGCGAGCGGTACGACCCAGTACCTACGGTGCGTCATCCATACCCCTTTCCCGACGTGGTTCTCCTCCCGGGGCGATTCTGACCCCTTCTCACTCGGATGTCGATGGAAGCCAGCGCAGCGTCAGGCGCTCGACGATCGCGACGGCGACATAGAGCACGAGCCCGAGCAAACAGGCGACGACGATCCCTGCCCAGGCCTCGTCGAACTGAAAGACCCGCGCCCTTGTGAGGATCAGCACACCGAGCGCGTTGAGGGCCCCGCCGAAGTACTCACCGACGACCGCGCCGATCATCGCGAGCACGGTCGCGACCTTCAGGCCGGTGAAGATGAACGGCAGCGCGGTCGGGATCCGCACGCGGCGGAAGATCTCCGCCTGGCCGGCTGCGTAGGAATGCATCAGCTCGAGCGCACGGGGATTGACCGACGTCAGGCCCCGCAGGGTGTTCACGAGCACGGGGAAGAAGCAGAGGATCGCGGCGATGACGATCTTCGAGCTCTTGTTCAGCGGCGAGAACCACGTGTTCGTGATCGGGGCGAACGCGATGATCGGGATCGCGTTGGCGGCGATCGCAAACGGCAGCAGCGCCATGCCGAGGATGCGCCAGCGCGCGAGCACCAGCGCAACCAGGATCGCGAGCCCGGAGCCGAGGAGGAAGCCGCCGAGCGCCTCCTGGAATGTGAACCAGCCGGCCGTCCAGAGCTCGTGCCGGGTGTCCCAGAGCGTGCGGGCGATCTCCGACGGCTTCGGCAACAGGAATGCCTGCACGTCGAACGCGCGGATGAGCCCTTCCCAGAGCGCGATCACGCCGACGAGCACGACCACCGCGGGGAGCCAGGCGACGATGCGGCGGCCCAACGCGCTCATGCGGGCGCACGCTCCAGGTCGTGGCCGAGGTGCAGCGCTTCACGCACCTCGGTGACGAGCTCGAAGAAGTGCGCGTCCTCGCGGGTCGTCGCTGTGCGCGGCTGCGGGAGATCGATCGAGATCATGTTCGAGATGCGTCCGGGGCGCGGTGACATGACGACCACGCGCGTCGACAGGAACACCGCCTCGGCGATCGAGTGCGTGACGAAGACGACCGTCGAACCGCTCGCCTCCCAGATCTGCAGCAGCTCCATGTTCAGCCGCTCGCGGGTCATCTCGTCGAGTGCGCCGAAGGGCTCGTCCATCAGCAGCAGCGCCGGGTCGAACGAGAGTGCGCGCGCGATCGAGACGCGTTGCTGCATTCCGCCGGAGAGCTGCCATGGGTAGTGGTTGTCGAAGCCGGTCAGCTCGACGAGCTCCAGCATCTCCTTCACCTTCGCCGCTCGACGGCGGCGGTCCCAGCGGGCGAGCTCGAGAGGCAGCGCGATGTTCTTCGCGACGGTGCGCCAGTCGTAGAGGACCGCGTCCTGGAAGACGATCCCGTAGTCGCGGTCGGTGCGAGCCTGCCGCGCCGTCTTTCCGTTGACCGTCGCCGTTCCGGTCGTCGGCTGGATCAGGTCGCCGATGATCCGCAGCAGCGTCGACTTGCCGCAGCCGGAGGGCCCGATCAGCGACACGAACTCGCCGGGCTCGACCACCAGGTCGATGCCCTGCAGCGCGGTCGTCTCGCCGAAGCGCTTCGTCACGTCCTTGATCAAAACAACGCTCATGCGACGTTCTCCGGTGCGCGCCGCACGACGAGCTTCTCGGTGATGAGGACGGCGAGGAAGAACGTGATGCCGAGCGCGGCGGCCACGACGTTCGTCGCCCAAAGGCCGGTCGGCTGCGTCGTGTAGTACTGGCTGTAGTTGATGATCTGCCCGCCGAGTCCATCCTGGATCGACGACGGCAGCTCGCCGATGATCGCGCCGACGACGCTTGCGGTGGCGGAGATCTTGAGCGCGGCGAAGATGTACGGCAGCGCCGCCGGGAAGCGCAGCTTCCAGAGGATGCGCCAGTTGCCCGCGGCGTAGGAGCGCATCAGCTCGAGCGCTCGGCGGTCGGCCGAGCGCAGGCCCCGGATCGTGTTGATGGTCACCGGGAAGAACGTCAGATACGCGGCGATGACGGCGACGGCGCCCCAGTCCTGAAAGCGGCCGGGCAGCTTCGGGTTGAGCCAGACGACGACCATCGGCGCGACGACGAGAATCGGCACGGTCTGCGAGGCAACGACCCACGGCAAGAAACCGCGCGCCAGGATCTGAAAGTGCGCGAGCAGCGCGCCGAGGACGAAGCCGAGCACGGCGCCGAGGGCGAACCCGACGGCTGCTTCCTTGGCCGTGAAGAGCGCGGCGTGGAAGAGGATCGTGATCAGACGCGGGCCGACGCCGCCAGGCCGCGCGCTCGACCAGAGTGCGCCGAAAATGCTGTGCAGATGCGGCATCGAGGTCGAGTCGACTCGGAACGGCCACGTCCATGCTTCGCGCATCCAGAGCCAGCGGTAGCCCTCCCAGAGGCCCCAGAGGGCGGCGAGCACGACCACGAAGAGCGTTCCGCGAAAGAGGACCCGGCGCACGGGCAGATGCTTACCACGTTAGATTCGCCGCGTGGGCCTCGAGCCGGGTCGTACTGTGGCGGAGCTCCGTGAGCTCCAGGCGCTGACCGGAGACGACGACGGTGCGCAGCGCGTCGCGTGGACGGACACCTGGGAACGCGCGCGCGAGTGGCTGCGCGGGAGGGTCGCCGAGACCGGGGCGGAGGAGACGATCGACGCCGCCGGCAACCAGTGGTTCACGCTGCCCGGCGGTTCGGACCGCAGCGTGCTGATCGGCGGGCACATCGACTCGGTGCCGAACGGCGGCTGGCTCGACGGCTGCCTCAACGTGATGGCCGGCGTCGAGGTGCTGCGAAGCCTCGCCGCCGACGGCCCTCCGCCGGTGACGGTGCGCCTCGTCAACTGGGCCGACGAGGAGGGAGCACGCTTCGGCCGCTCGCTCTTCGGCTCGAGCGCGGCCGCGGGCTCGATGGCCGACCAGGACGAGCTGCGTCAGAAACGCGACGCGGACGGCATCGCGCTACCCGACGCACTCGGCGAGCACGGCGTCGACCTCG
>DATFTK010000005.1:0-10109 GCA_035262005.1 Gaiellaceae bacterium
TGGGACTCGCCGCGTCCGGGCTGACAAAACCGCGAGATCGCCGCGCAACTGTTCATCAGCCCGAAGACGGTGCAAGCCAGCCTCGGCAAGGTCTACGAGAAGCTCGGCATCCACTCCCGTGCCGAACTCGGCGCCCAAGCGGCGAGGCGCGGGCTGCAAACGTAGACAAAACGTTCCCGTGAAGGCCGCCTCTTTCGGCGACCGATTAGCGGCTGGTTAGAGGCAGCTAGGACGATTCAGCCTTGAGGAGTTACCCCTTTTTGACCATTGCGTCTTTAGCCGCCAACGACATGCTCAGTCGACTCGCGCCGGCCGCCGCCTGGCGGCGCCGATGAAGGGAGCCGCCATGAAGAGCCCATTTCGGAAGGTTTTCGTTGTCGTCGCCGCCTTGCTCAGCCTGCTCGTGGTCGGGGACGCGTCTTCGAAGAGCTCCTTCGTGGGCGCGAACGGGCGCGTCGTCTACGAAGGCCCGAACGGGCTTTGGCTCGTCAATTCGAACGGCTCCGGCCGGGTCCAAATTCCTGGAACCACGGCTGACGCGCACACGCCGGCGTGGTCGCCGGACGGCACTCGGATCGCGTACCAGGGCACCCACGGCGGCGACTACGACATCTACGTCATCAACGGGGACGGCTCGGGGCAGCAAGAGCTGACCTTCAGCCGTGCCTTCGACGGCGATCCGATGTGGTCTGCTGACGGCAAGCGACTGACGTTCGAGAGCACTCGTAACGGGAACTCGGACGTCTTCGTGATCGGAGCCGACGGGTCGAACGAAGGACGTTTGACCGACAACCGGGCGTTCGATGGTGACCCGACGTTCTCGCCGGACGGGAGCCGGATCGCCTTCACGAGTGAGCGTGACGGGAACAAAGAGGTCTACGTCATGAACAGCGACGGGACCGCACAGACGCGATTGACGAACTCTGCCGGAATCGACGCTGATCCAGCGTGGTCGCCCGACGGCTCGAAAATCGCATTCGAGAGCGAGCGGAACGGCAACCTCGAGATCTACGTGATGAACCCGGACGGCTCTGCCCAGACGAGGGTCACGAACTTCCCCGCGCTCGACGCGCTGCCGGCGTGGTCCCCCGATGGTACGAAGATCGTCTACGCCAGCGACCGTGCCGGCAAGGACAACCGCGACATCTGGACGATGAACGCCAACGGCACAGGCCTCCGCCGACTCACCAGCCAGCCGGGCGTCGACAGCCTCCCCGACTGGCAGCCGATCGGCCCCCGCGTCGGAACGTGCACGATCTGGGGCACCGCGGGCCATGACCTCCTCGTCGGCACGACCCAGGCCGATCGGATCTGCGGCCTCGCCGGCAACGACACCATCTACGCCAAGGACCACCGCCGCGACCTGATCGACGGCGGCTCTGGACGCGACCGCGCCATTTACGACCGGAACCTCGACCGTCTGGTCCACGTCGAATTGCGTTGAGGGCTGGCTGAAGCTGCCGCGACGCCTACAGGCGCGATTAGCCGGCGATGACCAGTCGTGGGCGGATCGTGGGCCTCCGCTTACCGGTGTGATGTCTCCTTGAGTGTGGGCTGCGGAGTGCAGCCGGAGAAGACGACATCCCCTCAGATCGGAGTGCACCATGCGACGCATCGTCATCGCCGTGATCCTGGGGATCGTCACCGGCCTCACCGCCACGGAGGCGCTCGCGGCCGGCCCACAGGTCAAGAAACCTCGGGAGTCGAAGTGCCTGATCGCCCATTCGGCGAGCAGCGAGTCGGTTTCCTGCAGGAGCGTCCTCGTCGGACTCGCGGCGCGAGTCAGCGATCGGGCAACCAGTAACAGACTGCCTTACGACGAGTTCGGGCTCGCCGCGAACCAGCCGAGCCAACCCCGGATCGGCGGCACCGCCATCCCGACGACGGGACCTGCCGTCACCGAACTCGGCACCGAAGCCGGCGTCAGCGCGAACGGCAACAGCCTTCCCTATGACGAGTTCGGGCTCGCCGCGAACCAGCCGAGCCAGCCGCAGGTCGGTAGCGCCGGCCCGGAGACTCGAGCTCACTGAAAGGGATGCCGCTCGGTCATCGCCCTTGGCGGCGGTCGGGCGGCATCCAGTTGCGCCGCGCGCGTCTACGGGAGGGCATCTGCGCGCGGCGCAAAGAGCAGCACACCCGGAGGACCATGCGCGAGCGCCGGAGAGAAGCTGCCCGTCTCTCACGCTACGGCCGGTGTCGTCGAGCGGATATGACCCGGCTGTGTCAACTGCTCGCTCTTAGGTCCCGCTTAGACTCGCCCGCCGTGACCAAAGTCGCCCTGACTCCAGTGTGCGAGGAGTGCCGCAAGGTCTGGCTCCCGGCCGACGCCGAACGCTGGCGGGCGTACTGGCTCGACGACGGGCCTGAAGAGAAGCTCCTCTTTTACTGCGCTGCGTGCGCCCGACGTGAGTTCGGAGCCGGCGCGCCGGCAAGTTGAACGGGCCGAGAGACCGGAGCGCTTCGGGGGAGCCGACGGGAAAGAGATAATTCGCGGCACCGCCGTCGCCCCAAGCGGCATCCGACGATGACCAGCCAGGGCTCGGCACATGGACGGTTCCAGCGGGCGATCCACGCTCGGAACGTCGTCAACGCCGAGACAGCTGCCAGGGAGATGGGTCACGTCTCTCTTGCCGACGCTCTCGCGCTGTGCGAGCTCCTCGCGGCGACCGATCCGACGCGGTATGAGCGCGCCGCGCTGCGCTGGCTGCAGAGGTACCTCGACGAGCGGCTACCACCGCTGGCGGAGGTCGCGCTGGCGGCGTCTGCGCTCGCCGAGTTGCGCCACGGACGCAGGGCCGTCGGCGTCGAAGCGTTGCAACGGATCCTGCGCCGCTAGGCCCTCACCGACGCGTGTGGGGCCCCGGATGTCGGGGCCCCACCTGTCTGCCGTACCTCTAGTTGGCGAGTGCGCCGTCGACGAAGAGCTGGATCGCCCCGGCGGCGAGCCCGGCGGAGACGAGCGAATCCACGCCGCCGAGCGTGTTGATGTCGAGGCGGTCGAGCGCGGCTTCGGAATGAAGAATCCTCACCGTCGCGGCGAGGCCGCTGACCTTGACTGCGCCGGCGTCACCGCTGACGTCGATCCTGTCGTTGCCTTCGGTGCCGCTGACCGTGACGTGGTCGGCCTGACCGTCGCCGGACGCGCCGCCGAGAGTGGCCGCGAGATCGATGTTCAGCTCGCGAACGGCGGTCGCCCTCAAGTCGCCGACGGCGACGATGTCCGCGCCGCCGAGCGCATTGAAGTCGACTCGCTCGACGCCTGCCGTGTCCATCGTGATGTTCCCCGGATTGCGGAAGAACCTGAGCCTGGTTCCGTTCGCAGATACATCGACCTGCTCGGCTGCGTTCGCGCCGTTGAAGACCATCGTGTCGGTGCCACGCTGCCCCTCGACCTTGTCGCTGCCGTCGCCGGGATCCCAGATGAACGTGTCCTTGCCGCTTCCCATCAGCGCCGTGTCGGCACCGCGGTTGCCGTCGATCGAGTCATCCCCGGAACCGCCCAGCAGCATCTCCGCTCCCGAGCCACCGGAGAGCGTGTCGTTCCCGCTGCCACCGGCCAACGTGGTCGGGATCGTGTCCTCGAAGACGCCGTTGCTCTCGTCGATGCGGATGGCATCGCTGCCGGCGCCGCCGTCGACGACGATCCGCGCAACGTCCGCGCGCGCGAAGCTGAACTCGGCCGAGCCGTCGTCGCCTGCGTCGACCTGGAGGACGCTCGAGTCGCCGGCCTTCAGGCGAAGCGCGATCTTGTCGCTCCCCTTCGTGCCCTTGACCATGAGCGTGCCGTAGTTGAGCGATGCCTTGACGCCGTGATACGGCGCTGCTGCCGCGCTCGACACGCCGATCGCGGCGGCGAACGCGGTCGCGACGGCGATCTTGAATCCCATGTAGTTCATGAGGCTTTCCTTTCGCGTTGATTGGTTGTCGTGAGCTAAAGACACCGACGCGCGGCATCTATTCCGCGCGTCAGGCGACGCGGAAGCTCCCGTGCATCACGGCGGCGTGCGGGTCGCAGAAGAAGCGATAAACGCCCTTACGGAGCGTGAGCGCGAAGCTCTTCGTTCCCGTGAAGTCCACGCTCGTCAGCATCCGGTTGATGCCGGGCCCCGTCAGATGGAAGTCGTGGATCGAGGAGCGGTCGTTGATCACGAAGCGATAGGGGACGCCAGCCTTCAGCTTCGTGACGGTCTTGCCGCCGGCAGTGAGGTTGATCGTGAAGTCGGGGCCGACCGACCCCTGCACGGTCTTGGCCGCAGGCGCCGCGGGCGATGTGCCGGCGAGCGCGAGCCCACAGGCTACGGCGGCGACGGCGGCTGAGAATGTGCGAAACATGATGTCCTCCTGTGTCGAGTTGGGTCTGACTGACGAGGACACCTTCCGGCCGCTGTTATTCCGCCGAGTCGGCCGGGAATAGACGCGGCCGAACGGGGTCTAGCTGGATGTGAGATTCCTTTCTGGAGATTCGCGGTTACCGTTCCCGTGGCGATGTTGAGGCGACGTCGACAGGACAGCCTTGGCGACGAGCTCCCTGAGCTCGCCGCGCTCGCCGACGGCTCCCTCCCGCCGGACCGGCGTGCCGCGCTCGAGGCGCGCGTTGCCGCGTCGTCGGAGCTTGCCGACCGTCTCGCGGAGCAGGAGCGGGCGGTCTTCCTGACCCGAGCGGCGTCCGCCGAGGTGGAGGCACCGGCGGCGCTGCGAGCTCGTGTCGAGTCGCAACGGCGTACGCGTCGCATGCCCGTGTCGCGCCGTCTCGTCACGGTCGGCGCGGCGGCGGCCGTCGCGGTGGCCGTCGTGATCGGCTTGGCCGTCTTCCGTTCGAGCTCTTCGCCGACGCGATTTCAGGCTGCGCTCGCCGCGACAGCTCTCGCGCCCGGCGCGAAGGGAGAGGCAACCCTGACGAAGACCTCGTCGGGGTGGCGGATCGAGCTGGATGCCACAGGGCTTCCGCGTCTCGCCGGCGGCCGCTTCTACCAGGCCTGGCTGCGCAATGGCTCCGGCGTGCTGGTGCCCGTCGGCTCGTTCAACGAGGGGACGGACGTCACGCTGTGGGCAGGCGTCTCGCCCGAGCTGTTCAAGACCGTGACGGTCACGCGCGAGCGAGCCGACGGCGATCAGACGTCGTCGGGCGAGAAGGTGCTCGTCGGTACGGTCAAGACAGACGGCTGACTCATCCGTTCGGCGAATCGATTCGGCGCACGACCTGCTGGCGGGCGCGGTAGAGGCGGCTCATCACCGTTCCCGGACGGATCCGCAGGGCGGATGCGGCTTCCTCATACGTCAGGCCCGCGACGTCGACGGCGACGAGGACGTCGCGGAAGTCCGCCGGCAGTGCGGCGATCGCGGCGTACAGCTCCCCCGCCTCGAGCGCCGCGTGTGGCTCGCGCGCCTGCGGATCGGGAACGACGTGTAGCTCGTCGGGGAGGGGGGCCGTACGGAGCCGCCGGCTCTCGGTCCGCTTCTGGTTCAGAAACGTGTTGCGCAGCGCACTGAGGAGATAGCCGAGGTCGTCTTCCTTGCGGAGCAGGCGCGGACGGGCGAGCACACGGGCGTACGTCTCCTGCACGAGGTCTTCGGCGTCTTCCCTCGAACCGCAGAGTGCCCAGGCGGCTCGGTAAAGCCGATCGAGGTGGTCGCCGACCCGAGCAGGGTCGAGGTGGCGCATCCGGGCGAGCATAGAACGGCGCGCACGCCCCTACCGCTCCGCCGGTCGGAATAGACGGCGCCCGCCGGTGTCCTTCAGGAAGACACGAATCAGACGGAGGTACATCGAGATGGTCTCTCATTCCCCCTTGAATTTCGACAGCAGACAGATCACGCTGCCGGCTCGCGAGCTGGCGCAACGTCGTAGCGGCACCGACGAGATCGTGCTGCTCTGGCACCCCGAAGACGATCGCGTAGAGGTGTCCGTTTGCGACGTCACAACCGGCGCGACCGTTTCCATCGAGATCGCGCCCGGCGACGCTCTGGACGCTTTCACCCACACCTATGCGTACGTCACAAGCCGCGAATCCGTCGATCAACCGGTGAGCGACGAGGTGGTGGCAACCGTCGATGACTAGCGTCGAGGCCCTTCAGGAAGAGCTGCGTGGTCTCGTCGCGGCACGGCAGGCACTGCGCGAGCGGGACGCAGGTCGCGACGAACTGGAGTCGAACCGGCTCGAGCTCGCGCTGCGGCAACGGCAGCTGTCGCAGGCTCTCATCGACAGCCACCGCCGCGCCGCGTGACGACGAGCCTCCCTACGGGGATGCTGCTCGATCCCTGCGCCGCTCCCAGTCGGCTGCGAGCGCGGCAGCGTCGATCCGTTCGGCGGCTTCGAGCGCACGAGAGGCGCGCCGCTGCGTCTTGCGGCCGAAGAGGCCGCCGAGCAGCCACTTCCGCGTCAGTCGAACGATTCGCACGCGGTCGTTGTCGAGGTTCGGGGTGCGCCGGGGATGCAGGTAGAGATCGATCGCGAGCTTCTCGACCAGCGCAGGATCGGCGGGTGCGCCGGTTGCCTGTTCGAGCCGGTAGGCCACGAGCGACGACAGCGCCTGGATCTCCTTGACGCCGCTTCTGACCGCGATCCCGACCGAAATGGTGGTCGAGGCGACGAAGACCCACGGGACCTTCATCACGCGCGCACCGCGCGCGAGCCTGCGGACGACGGGGACGGCGAGCACGACTACTCGCTGAATGTCGCCGGCGAGCGCCTCCGACTGCGCATCCCCCTTCAGCAGTTGTCTCGCCTCGGACGCCGAAGCAACCCGTTCGTCGCCGAGAAGGACTTGATCGACCGCCTTGTCGACGAGATCGGAAACGGCGTGGACGAGCGCGCCGCTCGCTCTCCGGGCATCCGCTCCTGCTCTCTTGCTCGCACGCACGGAGCGAGCGACGACAGTCGCTCGCGCGCGGCCTGCCGCCCCCTGTGCCTTCGGCGTCGCCAAGCGATGAACGCTAGCTGCCCTCGACGAAGGGTTGTGACTCGGTTACGTCGGAGCGGGAACCTCCTCGCTCCGAGCTTCTTCGAGCGGCTTCAGGAGGAACGCAGCAAGCAGCACAGGGATGCCGATCACCGGCCACATCACGCCGTAACCGTCAGTGGACTCGAACAGCGGTTCCGCGATGCCGACGGCTATGCCCACGACGACCGGGCCGAGGACGACCCCGACGCCGCGGGAAAAGTCGAGCAGGCCCGCTGCCGCGCCTTCGCTGCCACGTGGCGCGAGAGTGAACGCCAGCGCCTGGGGCAGGGTCAACACGATCGCGCCGGCGAGTGCGACGACGGGAAGCCCGATCAACAGCGGCGTGAGCGTGTGGACGAATGCGCCGAGCAGCAGTCCCGTTCCGTAGACGAGGCTCATGATTCGCAGGACGCGGATGATCGTGTAGCGGTCCGCAAGCCAGCCGGCGAGGGGTGCGCCTACGACGTAGGCGATCGCGACGACGGCGATGACGGCGGAAGCCACCGCCGGCGAACGTCCGACGCCGCGGACGATGTAGAGCACGATGAAGGTCTTCAGCCCGGCGAAGCTGAACTCCCAGAGTGCGTTCACCACTCCGAACACGCGTAGACCAGGGGCTCGCCGGAGGAGTGCGCGAAGCGAAGCCGGTTCATACGGGAGGAGCGTATTCCCGCATTTCGCTTCGAGCCTGACGATCGGGAGCAGAGCCAGGGTCGTCGCGGCGAGCGCGCCCGCTCCGATGAGGAACGGCAGCGGCTGCCAGACTCCGAGCAAGAGGCCGCCCGCCAGCAGCGCCACGCCCAGACCGATGCCGCGTGCAATTGCCTGGCTGGCCTGCGCGCGCGCATACAGGCGGCGCGGCAGCAGGTCGGCGTACAGCGCGCGGTACGGCGGGTAGTAGATGTAGTAGCCGATGAAGAACGCGAGCACCGTGATCGCGGCGACCGCGGTCGACGTGCTGAAGGGAAGGACGGCGAGACCCGTGCAAGCAAGCGGCGCACCCGCGAGCACGAAGGGGAACCGACGACCCAGCGGTGACGACGGCAACGAATCGGAAAGCGAACCGGAGGCGAGCGGGACGACGAGGGCGAACGCTCCCTCGGCGCCGATCAATGCACCGACCGTTGCCGGCGAGTGGACAAGGTGGATGAGGATCACCGGTGCGTAGGTCGTGAGCACCGAGATCGCCATGGCGAGGCCGAAGGTCGGCAGGCCCAGCAGGATCAGCAGTGGTTTGATCTGTGCGGCGGTCTCCCCGCGACGCGGAAGGTGAAGCCGCCAGCGCTGCGCATGACGCTCGTGACCGTGCGACAGGCGCTCGACGAGTGCTCCAGCCACGTTGAGCCCAGTCATGCTCTCGCCGCCGCGGCAGCGGTGGCAACGTCCCTCGGATACGTCTTCACCGCCCGGAAGAGCAGATACGCGCTCGCCGCGAGTGGTACGAGCATCAGGACGAACGTCCACTGCAACCCGAACCGCCCGCCGCCGAAGACGTAGTCGGAGACGCCGCCGAAGGTCACGGGCGCGAGAGCCTGAGCGAGCGTGCGGAGGAAGGTGCGCACGCCTTCGGCCCGGCCCCAGAGCAACGGCACCATGATGTCGAGCCGCGCGGCATCGAGCGGAGGATTCTGCGCGGAGAGGGCGAGAGCGGCGAACACGATGTACGGCAGCGCCTGGGTCGCGTGGTGCGTGAAGAGCGCCGGGACGAACAGGACGACGGCGACGGCGGCCGCAACCGCGCTGACCAGGATCCGTCCTGAGAACACGCCGCGACGCAACAGCAGGTCGCCGACGGCGCCGCCCGCGAGGACGCCGACCACCCCGCCGATGCCCACCACCAGCAGGACGAGCGTCCCCAGCGCCTGGTCGATCGAGTACTGGCGCGTGACGAACTCGACGCCGAACGTTTGGACGCCGGAGAGGAAGAAGTACCCTCCGGCGCTGGCGAGAATGAGGATGACGTTCGTCCTGATGCGCAGGATGTAGCGCGTCGCCGAAAGGAAGCCGAGGCGGCCGGGATCCTCGGCGAGTACGAGCTCCGGGTCTGGGTCGACGCCGCGCTCACGCGCGAGACGCTGCGCGTCCGTCTGCTGCTCTGGTTCGTCACCGACGCCCGCAGCCTGCGGCGGCGCGGTTGTATCGACGAGCGGCGCCGTCCCGCCGCGCGCCGGCTCGGGCAAGCGAAAGACCAGCCAGGCCAACACGAGAGCGGGCAGCGCCAACAGGACGAACGCCGCGCGCCAGGAAACCGCCGCGATATCGCCCGTTACGGCGAACCCGACGCCGGCGCCTGCGAGCTCACCCGCGAGGATGTAGCCGTAGACGCGACCTCGCTCCGCGGCCGCAAAATAGTCGCCGACGAGCGAGGCAACCACGGGTCCAGCCGCTGCTGTGACGGCGCCGAGCGCGACGCGCGTCAGAAGAAGGTCGCCGAAGCTCGAGACCGTCGCGCTCCAGATCATCGCGACGCCCCAGAAGACAATCGCCACGCCGAGCATCCGTGTGCGGCGGACGCGGTCCGCGAGCACTCCGAACGGGAGACTCGTGAGCGCCGCGACGAGCGACGTGACCGTGACCAGGAGGCCGATGTCGGTGTTGTTGATTCCGAGTGCGTGCCGCAGCGGCGTCGCGGCCGCGCCGACCGTTGTCGCGTCCGCGCTGCTGAGCGCCAGGACAGCCGCGAGCAACACGATCACGCGTGCCCGCTCGGCTCCCCCGAGCTTTCGCGTCACCGCACCCACGCCGGCACGGCGCGCCCGCCCGATCACACCGGACTGCTCCGACGCTTGGCTGGGGTCGACTTCCATCTACCGAGGATTCTTCCGGCCGCCCGACCTTTCGGCGTCCGAGCGCCGCCTGTCGCCGCGTCAGGCGCTCAGGATCGAAGGAGCACGCTGGTCAGTGCGCTTCCTCTTCGGCAGTCCGCTCGGCGGTCGGGACCGCGGCGAGCCGCTCGTCCGGTATCGGCAGGCCGCTTTCGATCGAGAGGCCGTACGTGCCGTTCGCCAGGCGCGCCTCGGCCCGCTCGACTGCAGCCAGCTCTTCTCGCAGGTCATCAGCAAGGCCCTCGTCGAACTCGTCCTGATACAGGTCGGCCGCGAGATTGAAGGGGTCCTGGTCGTCGGCTTCCTCCCCCGTGTCCTGATGGCCGAGTCGTGCGAGCGCTC
>DATFTK010000006.1:0-7435 GCA_035262005.1 Gaiellaceae bacterium
CTCCGCGATCGGCCTCTCCACGATGATCGCGATCGGTCCGGAGAACTTCCGCCGGATGCTCGCCGGCTTCCACGCGATGGACGAGCACTTCCGCAGCGCGCCGTTCGAGCGCAATCTGCCGGTCCTGCTCGGCTTGCTGACCGTCTGGTACACGGACTTCTTCGGAGCGGAGACGGTGGCCGTGCTCCCGTACGACCAGTACCTCAAGCGCTTTCCGGCCTATCTCCAGCAGCTGACGATGGAGTCGAACGGGAAGTCCGTGACGCTCGACGGCGCGCGTGTCGACTACGAGACGGGGCCGATCTACTGGGGCGAGCCCGGAACGAACGGCCAGCATTCCTTCTACCAGCTGATCCACCAGGGCACGCGGCTGATCCCGTGCGACTTCATCGGGTTCCTCGACACGCTCAACGCTGTCGGGGATCACCACGACCTGCTGATGGCGAACGTCTTCGCGCAGACCGAAGCGCTCGCGTTCGGCAAGGACGCCGAGGAGCCGTATCGCGTCTTCGAGGGGAACCGGCCTTCGAACACGATTCTCGCCGAGCGGCTCGACCCGGAGACGCTCGGGAAGCTGGTCGCGCTGTACGAGCACAGCGTTTTTGTCCAGGGCGCGATCTGGGGCGTCAACTCGTTCGACCAGTGGGGCGTCGAGCTCGGGAAGGTGCTCGCGAAGCGCATCGCCGGCGAGCTCGAGTCCGGAGCCGAGCCTCAGCTCACGCACGACTCATCCACGAACGCGCTGATCAGGCGGTATCGAGACAGCAAACGGAGGAACTGAAATGCAGCTTGGAATGATCGGACTCGGCCGGATGGGCGCGAACATCGTCCGGCGCCTCATGCACGACGGTCACGAATGCGTCGTGTACGACGTCGGCCCGGAGGCCGTCGCAGAGCTCGAGGGCGAGGGTGCGATCGGCACCGCCACGCTCGACGAGTTCGTCGCGAAGCTCGAGCGGCCGCGTGTGGCCTGGGTGATGATTCCCGCCGGCATCACGGACAAGGTCGTCGACGAGCTGGCGGCTCCCATGGAGCCGGGCGACATCATCATCGACGGCGGGAACAGCTACTACCGCGACGACATCGACCGCGCGAAGCGGCTCGCCGCGGACGGTATCCACTACGTCGACGTCGGTACGAGCGGCGGCATCTTCGGACTGGAGCGCGGCTACTGCCTGATGATCGGAGGCGAGGAAGACGTGGTGTCGCACCTCGCTCCCCTCTTCGGGACGATCGCCCCGGGCCGCGACGGTGCGCCGCCCACGCCGACGCGCAACGGCAAGTCCTCCTCGACCGCCGAGGAGGGCTACCTCCACTGCGGCCCCGCCGGCGCCGGACACTTCGTGAAGATGGTGCACAACGGGATCGAGTACGGCTTGATGGCCGCGTACGCAGAGGGCCTGAACGTTCTCCACAAGGCGAATGTCGGTAAGGCCGACCACGAGGTCGACGCCGAGACGGCACCGTTGCAGGATCCCGAGTACTACCAGTACGACCTCGACGTCCCCGAGATCGCGGAGCTGTGGCGCCGCGGGAGCGTCGTCGCGTCCTGGCTGCTCGACCTCACGGCCGCCGCGCTTGCGGACTCACCGGACCTCGCCGATTTCGGCGGTCGCGTCTCGGATTCCGGCGAGGGGCGCTGGACGATCCGCGCGGCGATCGACGAAGGCGTGCCGGTGCCCGTGCTGTCGGCGTCGCTCTACGAGCGGTTCAGCTCGCGTGGCGAGGCGATGTACGCCGACCGGCTGCTGTCGGCGATGCGGAAGCAGTTCGGCGGCCACGCCGAGAAGGTGGCGGCGTCGGCCTGATGCGCGTCGCGGTCGCGTTCGACCATCGCGGAGTCGTCCTGCGGGAACGCCTCCTCGCGGAGATCCATGCCCTCGGTCACGAGGTCGTCGACCTCGGGACCGATGCGGCGTCACCGCGCGTGGACTACCCGGACAAGGCGGCGGAGCTCGCGCAGGCGCTGACGGCGGGCTCCGCCGAGCGCGGCATCCTCGTCTGCAGCTCCGGCGTCGGCGCCGCGATCGCGGCCTGCAAGTTCGATGGGATCCGCGCTTCGGTCTGCCACGACGTCTACACCGCGCATCAGGGAGTCGAGCACGACGACATGAACGTGCTCTGCCTCGGCTCCGAGATCGTCGGCGGCGAGCTCGCGGGGGAGCTCGCGCGCACCTTTTTGGCAGCGGCGTTCGACGGCGGGGAGCGCTATCGCCGGCGCCTCGAGAAGATCCAGTCGATCGAGTCGAACGGGAGCCGCCGGATCGTCCACGACATCTCCGTCCCGATTCGACCCGGAATGCACGTCTACAGCGGGAACCCAGGCGTCACCCTCTCGCGGCACGAATCGATCGCCGACGGCGCCCACGCCAACGTGAGCCGCCTCGACCTCGGCGTCCACAGCGGGACGCACGTCGACGGGGCGCTGCACTTCATCGACGGCGCGGCCGGGACGGAGGCGCTGCCGCTCGAGACGCTGGTCGGCCCGGTTCTCGTCGTCGACGCGACCGGAGTCGAAACCGATCTCGACGAGGACGCGGTGAAAGGCCTGTCGCTCGGAGACGCCGAGCGCGTCTTGCTGAAGACTCGGAACTCGGAGCTGTGGGAGCTGCCCGAGTTCACCCATGACTTCATCCGGCTGACCGGCAGCGGTGCGCGCTACCTCATCGACCGCGGCGTCCGGCTCGTCGGGATCGACTACCTCTCGATCGGCGACGTCGACGCACACCGCGAGCTGCTCGGTGCTGGGGTTGTCGCCGTCGAGGGGCTCGATCTGCGCGCAGTCGAGCCGGGACCGTACGAGCTGGTCTGCCTGCCGATTCGCCTGGAGGGCTCGGACGGCGCGCCGAGCCGCGCGATCCTCATGCGTTGACGTCGAACGTGCGGCTGCCCGTACCACCAGACACGGGCAAGCTCCCTTTCCCGGAGACGTGCTGTCCTGCGACGTTTCGTCTATGCGAAGCACGTCCCGCTCACATGCCGTCGTCATCGTCGGCGCCGGCCCTGCCGGGCTCGCCGTGAGCTCGCGCCTCCTCCGTCTCGGCCTGCCGCACGTCGTGGTCGAACGCGACGAGGTCGCATCGACCTGGCGGACGCAACGCTGGGACTCCTTTCGGCTCAACACGCCGCTCTGGGCGGCGCGCGTACCGGCTAAGGGTCTGCGCGGGCGCTCGGGCAGCTTTCCCAGCCCGGCCTCGTTGGTCTCCGGGCTCGAGCGGCTCGCGCGGCGGCTCCCCGTCGCCGAGGGCGTCGAAGTCTTCGCGGCGCGGCGAAGCGGGCCGGGCTGGAAGCTGCACACGAACCGCGGTGCCCTTCCGGCGGACGCCGTCGTCGTCGCCAGCGGCTTCCAGAACGTGCCGCGCGTGCCCGCATTTGCGTCCGCGCTTCCCGAGCGCATCCAACAGCTCCACGTCGCCGGCTATCGCAGGCCCCAGCAGGTCGGAGACGCGGTGCTCGTCGTCGGCGGCGGGCAGTCGGGCGTTCAGATCGTGGAAGACCTCCTCGACGCCGGCAAGCGCGTCTACCTCGCGACCAGCCGTGTCGGACGCATCCCCCGGCGGTTCGCCGGACGCGATGCGTTCGAGTGGATGCTCGACACCGGACAGCTCGATGTTGCGCGCGAAGACGTCGATCGTGTCGTGATCGGCACAGCGACACCGCAGGTCTCGGGTGTCGGCGGCGGACGGACGGTCAGCTATCAGGCGCTGGCGGCGCGCGGCGCGACGCTGCTCGGGCGCGCCGTGGGCTGGAACCACGGCCGGCTCGAGCTCGCGGGCGACCTGGGCGAGAACGTGCACTTCGCGGACGACGTCTCGGACTTCTTTCGGGCGACGTGGGACAAGCGTGCGCGGTTGCGCGGCGCGCGTCCCGAGCTCGACCCTGACGACGAGCCCGCACCGCACCTGTACGGCGACACCGGGCCGGCGTCGCTCGATCTCGTTCGTGACGGAATCGGGAGCGTCATCTGGGCCACCGGCTTCGGCCCGAGCACCGGCTGGCTGCCGTCCGGCGCCCTCGATTCGCGCCGCCGCCCCCAGCTCCCGGGCCTTCACGTGATCGGCGCGCCGTGGCTGACGCACCGTTCGTCGGCGAATCTCTACGGGATGGCTGCCGACGCCGACCGGGTGGTCGACGCGCTGACCCGTCAGCCGCTCCGGATCGCCGCCTGATTCGCGAGCCACGCCGAGACGGCTGCTTCGACGGCGGCCGCACTCCTGAGCGAGTGGGTCCCAGGTATGAGCGTGACGGTTCGGCTCGGCCCCTCGGGCGGGATGCCGAACGGGTCCTTCTCGCCCTGGACGACGAGCGTCGCGAGCTGGACGCCCTCGAGCTCGGCCAGGCGGCTCTTCTCGGGCCGCCCCGGCGGGTGAAGCGGGAACGCGAGACAGACCACCGCGACGGAAGCCGTCTCGGCCGCGGTGCGGCACGCGACCCGCGCGCCCGCCGACCGTCCGCCGGTCAGGATCGGCAGGCCTGCGAGCGGGCCGTCGCGTAGCTGGGAGACGACTGCGGCCCACGCGGTGTCGAGCTGCCCGGCCGGAGCCGGGCTCCTCCGTCCGGCTACCCGATACGGCTGCTCGACGAGAGCGACGCTGAGCCCGGCTGCGCGAGCGGCCTTCGCCGCGCCGACGAGATCGGGCGACTCGATGCCGCCGCCCGCTCCGTGACCGAGCACCAGCGCAGCGACCGGTTCGTCGACCGGCTGGAGGTGCGCCCGCGCCGGCCCGTGAGGAGTTTCGAGCTCGAGCATGCGTAAATGTGACCATTCCCGCGTGACCGCCGTACCGGAGACACGCTATGCGAAGAGCGGCGGGCTGAACATTGCCTACCAGGTCGTGGGCGACGGGCCGCTCGACCTCGTCTATGTCCCGGGTTGGGTCTCGAACGTGGAGGGAGCCTGGGAGCTGCCCGCCCACGAGCGATTCCTGCGCCGGCTCGCCCGCTTCTCACGCGTGATCCTGTTCGACAAGCGTGGCACGGGCTTGTCGGACCCATTGCCGGCGGCCGAGCTGCCGACGCTCGAGGAGCGCATGGACGACGTCCGCGCCGTCATGGATGCGGCGGAGTCCGACCGCGCAGCCTTTCTCGGCTGGTCCGAGGGCGGATTGCTCAGCGTCATGTTCTGCGCGTCGAAGCCGGAACGGGCGGTCGCGCTCGCGACGTTCGGCATCTTCGCGAAGCGGGTCTGGAGCCCGGACTACCCGTGGGCGCCGACGCCGGAGGCGCGGCGTCGGGAGATCGAGCTCGTCGAGCGCGAGTGGGGCCGGGAAATGGACCTCGAGGTGCTGGCCCCGAGCGCCGCGGCCGATCCGGTGTTCAAGCGACAGCTCCTCTCGTACCTCCGCCGGAGCGCAAGCCCAGCAACTGCAGCGGCGCTGCTGCGGATGAATACACAGATCGACGTCCGCGATGTTCTGCCCACGATTCACGTGCCCACGCTCGTGCTCCATCGCAGCGGCGACCGCGAGTCGAGCGTGGACGAGGGCCGCTGGATCGCCGGGCGGATCGCGAATGCGAGGTTCGTCGAGCTGCCGGGAAACGACCACATCCCGTGGGTCGGCGAGCAGGACGAAGTCCTCGACGAGATCGAGGAGTTTCTGACCGGTGTACGCCCGATCCGCGAAGCCGACCGTGTGCTCGCCACCGTCCTCTTCACGGACATCGTCGATTCGACGGCGCACGCGGCGACGCTGGGCGATCACGCGTGGCGGAATGTCCTGGAGCGGCACCACTCTGACGTCAGAGCGGAGCTCGAGCGCTGGCGCGGTCGCGAGGTCGACAGCGCCGGCGACGGGTTCTTGGCGACATTCGACGGCCCCGCGCGCGCAATCCGTTGCGCGCTCGCCGTCGGCGACCGCGCCCGCTCGCTCGGGCTCGATGTGCGAGCGGGCGTCCACACCGGGGAGTGCGAGCTGCTGGGCGGCAAGGTGGCAGGTATCGCCGTGCACACCGGCGCGCGTGTTGCCGCGCTTGCGCACGCAGGCGAGGTGCTCGTATCGCAGACCGTGAAGGATCTCGTCGCCGGCTCGGGCCTCGACTTCGACGACCGCGGCGAGCACGAGTTCAAGGGCGTGCCCGGCCTGTGGCGCGTCTACGCGGCGGTCTAGCCGAAACGGTCGACGAGCAGTCCGTGGCGGAGGCCGCGGTCGCTCACGGTCACGGAGTCGGTGCCGAGCTTGGCCAGCACCACCCGGACGATGCATGTGCCTGCCAGGATGACGTCGGCGCGTCCCCGCTGCAGCCCGACGATTGCGCGGCGCTCGTCAGCTCCGCGCGTTCGGTACAGCTCCAGCTGGCGGTCGATGTCCGTGCGGTCGAGCACGGTGCCCTGCACGACGTCTGGGTCGTAGGTCGCCAGCTCGTGCTTGACGGCGGCCATGTTCGTGAGCGCACCGCCCAGCCCGACGACGGCGTCAGGAGTGGCGCGACCTTCGAGCGTGGTGAGATCACGGTCGATCGCACTCAACGCGTCCTGCACGACGTCTTCGCCGACGGCTTCAGCCAAGCCGTAGCGCTCGGTGTAGCGAACAGCGCCGACAGGGACGCTGAACTGCTCGTGCACGTGCCCGTCGCGGCCGAACGTGAACTGCGAGCTGCCGCCGCCGGTGTCGAACGCGGCGCGCGACCCGCGTGCGGCGGGCAGCGCCGACGTCGCCGCGAGATAGGCAAGCCGTGCCTCCTCCTCTCCCGGGATGACCTCGACCTCGATCCCGCAGCGGGCGCGCACCGCTTCGACGAAGTCGGCGGCGTTCGGGGCGATCCGCAGGCCGGCCGTTCCGACAGCCGCAATCGCGAGCACGCCTGCCCTCTTCGCCTCGGCGACCATTCCGGCTACGGCGTCCGCCGTTCGCTCGATTGCGCCGGCTTGCAGGCGGCCGCTTTCGTCGAGGCCGTCGCCGAGTCGTGTGACCTCGGCCCGGTCGACGACCGTGTCCCAAGCGGCGTCCGCCGAGCGCTGGCCGATGTGGAACTTGACGGAGTTCGTCCCGACGTCGATCACGGCATAACGGCCGGCGCCGAAGCCGACCAGCGCTTTGAGCCCGCGCGGGTAGCTCGTGTTCGCCCGGTCGGCCAGGCCGAGCCGGCGCACGGCCGCGATGACCCGGTCTGCGTCCTCGGACTCGACCGCGACCGTGCGCGTCGAGCGATGTTCGGTCGTCACCTCGGTCAGCTCCGCCATGCAGTCGCCGACGGTGTAGCGAGAACGGTGCTTGTGGACTCGCACGGCTAGCAGGTCGGATCTTCCGCGGACGAAATCGTCGAGGTTGTAGTCAGCCCGGTCGAGCCGCGGAACCGAGACGCGCAGGCCCTCGAGGATCGATCGCACCTGCTCCGCCGAAAGCGGGAACTCGGCCTTCAGGACCGGCGCCCACTGCTCGAGTCCGTCGTCGTTCACCTGCTCGAGCCGCTTGACGTCCATCAAGCCGTCGCGCAC
>DATFTK010000007.1:0-3535 GCA_035262005.1 Gaiellaceae bacterium
CCGGTGATCGTCGACGCGATCGTGGCCGTCTCCTCGTAGGGCGACTACAGCAGCTGCCGCATCGTCAGTAGCCGCACGAACCCGAAGACGCAGAAGACGAGCGCCAGCGCCACGAGCGCCGCCTGGAGTTTCGGATTGCGGAACTTCGTCGCGATGGCGGCGAAGAACAGCACGAGTGCGAGCACGACGACGACGAGGACGTACTTCGTGCTCCTGCTCGCCGCCTGGCGCGAGACGGCGAGCTGATGCTCGGCCTCCGCCGACAGCTCGTCGGCGCGAACCGCGTCGGGTATGACGTACTGCGGCTCGGTGAAGGGCGTGCCCGGCGGCGCGGAGATCACCTTTCCGCCCGGCGCCACGACGGCCTTCGCGACCCAGATCTCGTGTGCGCGCAGCAGGCCGGGCCGGAAACGCTCGCGCAGGAACGTGGCCTGTTCCTTGTCCCCCGCTCTGAAGGCGGAGAGCCACTGGAGCCAGATCGCCGTGTCCAGCTGCTCGGTTCGCGTGCCGTGGTTCGTCGCCTGGATCGCTTTGCCACGGTCGACAGACGAGGCAGAGACGGCGTCGCTCTCCTTCGAGGCCCACTGGCTGGCTTGGAAGGTCGCCCACGCCGTCCCGACCGCAGCGATCGAGAGGATGACCGTCGTCGTCGTGTCGAGGACACGTTGGCGCCGGTCCCAGGGGTCCTCCGGCTCGGCAGGAGGCAGGTCCTCACCGAGGATCTCGTCGACAACGTCGTCGAGGAAGCCGCCGTCATCGGGCTCATCGGTGCCGTTCTTCGCACCCGTCATCGACAGCTACACCCTAGTCGCCGAGCGATCGGGCGACTTAGACTCGCCGCGTGCAGGGACGCGTCGTCCTTCTCCACGGCACGTCGAGCTCGGGGAAGACGACCGTCGCGCGTGCCGTCCAGGCGCTCTCGGACGAGCCGTGGCTCCGGCTCGGGATCGATACGTTCTGGAGCGCGATCGACGAGCGGTGGATGGAGCACGGTCCGCGCGCTTCGGAAGGGTTCCTCTGGAGGGACGACGCGACGATCCTTCCCGGCCCCGTCGGCGAGCAGCTTGCCGCCGGGATGCGTGCGGCGATCGCGGCGTGCGCGCGCCGCGGGAACGACGTGCTCGTGGACGACGTCTTCATCGATCGCCGTTGGCTCGATGCGTGGCGGAGCGAGCTCGCCGGCCTCGATTGGCTCCTCGTCGGCGTTCTCGCACCGGTCTCCGTCCTCGAAGAACGAGAGCGGACACGAGGGAACAGGATCGCAGGTGAAGCGCGGGCGCAGGTCGACGTGATCCATGCCGGTATCGAGTACGACCTGACCTGCGACACCGGCTCACAGTCGCCCGAAGAGTGCGCTCGCGAGATCCTCGCGGCGCTCGAGCCCAGAGAGCTTTGCGGACGTCACGTGCCGTCGTAGAGTGCAGCCACTGCGGCGAGAGCATGGAGGCGGACAGATGACAGTTCTCGATCTCGAAGGGCTAGACGTCCTGTCGAACGACTTCGCCGGGGCACTCATCGCCCCGAGCGACGACGGCTACGAGGAAGCGCGCAGGGTTCACAACGGACTGATCGACAAGCGCCCCGCGCTGATCGCTCGTTGTCGCGGGACAGCCGACGTCGTCGCGGCCGTTCGCTTCGCACGCGGAGCCGGGCTCGAGATCTCGGTGCGCGGCGGCGGACACAGCGTGTCCGGCCTCGCGGCGACGGACGGCGGCGTCATGATCGATTTGGCCGAGCTGAAGGGAGTCCACGTCGATCCCGTCGCGCAGACCGTTCGGGCTCAGGGCGGCGTCACGTGGGGCGAACTGAACCGCGAGACTGCAATCCACGGCCTCGCAACGACCGGCGGCGTCGTCTCCACGACCGGGATCGCGGGCCTGACACTCGGCGGCGGGCTCGGTTGGCTCAACGGCGTCTACGGCCTCGCTGTCGACAACCTGCTCGCCCTCGAATTGGTGACTGCGAACGGCGACGTCCTGCTCGTCAGCGACGACACGCATCCTGATCTCTTCTGGGCGCTGCGCGGGGGAGGTGGAAACTTCGGCGTCGCGACCTGGTTCGAGTATCGCCTGCATCCGCTTCGCGAGGTGTACGGGGGTCTCATCGCCTATCCCTTTGCGGCTGCGGCCGATGTGCTGCGCACATTCCGCGAATTCGATCAGCCCGATGAGCTCTGGATCGTCGTCGGTCTGGTTCATGCACCCGACGGCAGCGGCGCGAAGCTCGCCGCGTTCGTGGTCTGCCACGTCGGCGAGCAAGAACGTGCCGAGGCAGACGTCAACAGGCTGCTCGAGCGCACCGGCGCGCCTGTCCTGTCCGAGCTCGGTTCGATGCCCTATCCCGTCGTGAACACGTTCTTCGACGAGAGCTACCCGCGCGGAGCGCTCAACTACTGGAAGTCGAGCTTCCTGAGCGACCTCGGCGACGAGGTCATCGACACGTTGATCGAACGGTTCGCCGCCGCTCCGTCACCGATGTCCGCCATGGTCCTCGAGTACTTTCACGGAGCAGTCTGCCGCGTGGGCGTTTCGGAGACGGCGGTACCGCACCGTCACCCGGGCTACAACCTCGGGATCTTCGCCGAGTGGCTCGACTCGGCGGAGACCGAGGAGAACATCTCGTGGACACGAGCGACGTATGACGCGCTCGAGCCGCATCGCGCGGCGCTCAGGTATGTGAACTACCTCTCTGACGACGACGTCGGCGCCGCCGTCCGAGCCGCGTACGGACCGAACTACGAGCGGCTGGTGGAGATGAAGCGGCGTTACGACCCGGACAACGTCTTCCACCTGAACCACAACATCGATCCAGGTCGAGCAAACGACACTCCCGCTGCCTGAGGACCCCGCGCTCTCCGCGGTCGCGGTCGCCCTGCGAGACACGGGTCAATGGGCCGACGTCGTCGACCGGGACTGGCGCTGCGTCTACAGCACCGACGACCAGCGCAGGATCTACGGCGGATTGACGGAGCTCGCCCCGGTCGCGATCGGGACGCACTACTTCGGACGAGAAGCGAATTCGACGCGGCTCCAATGGCGAAGCGGCCCGAACACGCCCGAGCTCATCCGCGAGCTCTTCTCGGTGTTTGGCGGACTGATCCTCGCCGACACCCCCGGCGGCCGGAAGGAACTGCGCACTCTCGTCGACCCTGATCTCCACGACATCGTCGACGAGCTCTCGCCGGTGAATGCCTTGCCCGCGTTCCCCCTTGCCTGGCACGGGACGCACGTGGGCACGCCCGTAGACGCGCTGACGGCGGCCGTGCGTATCCACGGCGAGGCCGGTCAACTCGCCGGCACCGCCCTCGTCTCGAAACCCGGCGTCGGGATGGCGGTTCTGGCGACGGTCGCGGTCGGTGGAGACCTGGGTCATTTCGAACGCATGCAGAGCGTCGCCAAGGCCGGCCGGCGGCCCGCTGGCGTCCTCTTCGCGGACCTGGAGGCCTCGTCGCCGCTCGCTCGGCGTCTCCCCACCGCCGGCTACTTCAATCTCGGACGCCGCCTCATCCGGGCAGCCGACCGCTGCGTCATCGACG
>DATFTK010000008.1:0-8101 GCA_035262005.1 Gaiellaceae bacterium
CCCTCGCCGCTGGTGCGACGGCACGACCGCCAACGGCCCAACCTGGAGGACACGTCTCGTGTCTGGCACCAGGAGATCGACGTAGCTGGAGATGACATGTCCCAGGGACTGTCCCTCGGACACGGCTACGAGGGATAAGTCGGGGACGAAACGGTCGGTCGCACGGATGGCGTCCACGATCGCGCTCGTGACCGTGTCGCCGAACGCGTCGTCGACGATGCGCTTGATCGTGTCGTGGTCGTCCGGCGTCTCTGCGCGGACGATCACGCCGCACGCAGGAGCGCGGGCTCGGTGAGCAGCGTGCGGAACGTTTCCGACTCGAGCGGATGCCGGCGCGGACCGCCGGTCTCGACGTCGAGCTCGTCGAAGATCCTCTGTGCCAGCGGCTCGCGGCTCCCGTTCGCCGCCCACTGCAAGCGCAGCCACTCGTACAGCTCGTCGAACCGGTCGTCGGCATCGAACACTCGGCGCACGACGAGCTGCGGCGCGACCGTCCCGTTCCACCGGTTCTCCTGCAGCCGGAACGCTACGTCGTAGCGACCGACCCGGCGAAAGCGGTCGAGCTGCGTCCCCTGCCCGAACGCGATCGCACCGCCGGCGTCGCGCCCGTCTCGGTGCACGCGGAAGCGGAGATGCTTGCCGTCGCCGACCGTTGCCAGGTCGCCGAGCTCGCACCCTGGTGCGAGCAGCGTCACGTCCGGGTTGCCGAGCCCGAACGGCGCCAGGCGCCGCAGCTCGTCGCACAGGTCCAGCGTCAGCTTCGCGCCACGCGGCAGCACCGCGTCGACGACGGTCGTCGGGACGAGATCCTCCGGCGCCAAGAGCCCCTCGGCCTCCGTTGCGAACGCGTCCGCGAACGGCTCGACGAACTCGGGCACGATCGACAGCCCGGCGGCTGCGCGGTGCCCGCCGAACCGCTCGAGGAACTGCGCGCACTCGCGCAGCGCGCCGTGCAGGTCGAATGACGCGATCGAGCGGCCAGATCCCTTCCACACACCCTCGCCGCCGGCGAGCAACACGACCGGACGGTGGTACCGCTCGACGAGTCTGGAGGCGACGATCCCGATCACGCCCTCATGCCAATCCTCGCCCCAGACGACGTACGCCTTGCGGCGACGCTTCGCCTCCGGCCAATCCTCGACCTCGGCGATCGCCGCCCGCAGGATCTTGTCCTCGATGGCCTGGCGGTCCCGGTTCAGCTCCTCGAGCCGATCGCCCAGCTGCCGCGCCTCGTCGCGGTCGTCGGTCAGCAGCAGCTCGAGCGCCGCACGCGGATGGCCGAGCCGTCCCGCTGCGTTGATGCGCGGCGCGAGCCGGAACGCGACCTGGCCGCTGTCCACCGTCGCCGGGTCGACGTGCGCAACCTTCATCAGCGCCTGGAGCCCCGGCTTCTGCGTGCGCGCCAGCGTTCGCAGCCCGGCGATCGTCAGCGTGCGGTTCTGGCCGACCAACGGGACGACGTCCGCGATCGTCGCGAGGGCGACCAGGTCGAGGTGACGGCGCAGGACGTCGGACTCAGGCCCGAGCAGGGCCTGGCCGAGCTTGAACACCACGCCGGTGCCGCACAGCTCCTTCGTCGCCACGACCGGGCAGTCCGGCAGCTGGTCGCCGGCCCGGTGGTGGTCGGTGACCACGACGTCGAGGCCGAGCTCGTGCGCCCGGCGCACCTCGGCGACGGCTGTGATTCCGCAGTCGACGGTGAGCACGAGCCTGCAGCCTTCGCCCGCGAGCCGCTCGAGCGTGTTGCCGCTGACGCCGTAGCCCTCGTCGAAGCGGCTCGGAAGGTGCCATTCGACGTCCGCGCCGAGCTCGCGCAGGACGAGCACGGCGAGGACTGTCGCGCAGATGCCGTCGACGTCGTAGTCCCCGTGCACGCAGATGCGGTGGCCGGCCTCGACGGCGGCGCGGATCCGCTCGACCGCAGCCTGCATGTCACCGACGAGGCCCGGGTCGCCCAACGGCTGTTCGCCGGCGAGAAACGCGCGCGCCGCGTCGGGGTCGCCGTAGCCGCGCCGGACGAGCACGCTTGCCGTGATCTCGCTGAGGCCGAGCTTCTGGGCGAGCGCGTCGGCCTGCCGGTGCGGGCACGGACTGATCGTCCAGGTGCCCTCAGACATCGGCGACTACGGTAGGAGGGGTGTCGGACGGCACCGCACTGCGGGACGAGTTCCTGCTGGATCCCGAGGTCACGTTCCTGAATCACGGCTCGTTCGGCGCATGTCCGCGGGAGGTGGTCGAGCGCTATCAGGACTGGCAGCTCGAGCTCGAACGAGAGCCGGTGCTGTTCCTTGCGCGCCGGCTCGAAGGGCTGCTGGCGGATGCTCGTGCAACGCTCGCCGCGTACGTCGATGCCGATCCGGACGACCTCGTCTTCGTCCCGAACGCGACCGCCGGCGTGAACGTCGCCGCCTGGCCGCTCGGACTGGGGCCGGGCGACGAGGTGCTGAGCACGAACCTCGAGTACGGCGCGCTCGACCTGACGTGGGAGCACGTCTGCGGTGACTTCGGCGCTCGCTACGTCCGTACGCCGATCCCGATCCCCGTTCCGGGGGATGACGAGGTCGTCGAGACGATCTGGGCCGGCGTGAACGCGCGTACGCGCGTGCTCTTCCTCAGCCACCACACGTCCGCGACCGCGCTGACGCTGCCGGTGGAAGAGCTCTGCCGCCGCGCCCGCGAGCGCGGAATCATCACCGTGATCGACGGTGCGCACGTCCCCGGGCACTTGCCGCTGAGCATCCGCGAGCTCGACCCGGACTTCTACGCCGGTAACTGCCACAAATGGTTGTGCGCGCCGAAGGGCTCAGGCTTTCTCTACGTGCGCCGCGACCTTCAGCGCGACGTGCATCCGCTGCTCTTCAGCTGGGGCTACGAGAGCCACGACGCCGGTTTCATCGTGCGGCACGAGCGGCAGGGCACACGCGACCCGTCCGCGTACCTGACCGTTCCGTACGCGATCGAATGGCAGGCGAGTCGTGACTGGCACCGCGTCCGTGAGCGCTGCCACGAGCTCGCTCGCCGCGCTGCCGCCGAGCTCGGCCTCACCCCCGTGGTGCCAGGCACGCAACATGGCCGCTACGGACAGATGGTGTCGCTGCTGCTCCCCGACGACGCGCCCGCAGACCTGCAGCAGCGGCTCTATGACGAGCATCGGATCGAGATCCCCGTTTCCGACCGCGAGAGCCCGCGGCTCATCCGGGCGTCGTTCCAGGGCTACAACGACGAGGAGGATCTCGAGCGGCTCAAGGCCGCGCTCGCAGCGCTCGTCTGACTACGCCGCGTACGCGAACGGATGCCGGAAGACGTCGAGCGCCTTGTCCGCCGGAGCACGGACCTCGAAGCTCTCGCCGGAGCGGCTGTCTGCGACCGCCACCATCAACTGGTTCGTCAACCGGCTCCAGAGCAGGGAGACCTCGATGCCATCCGCCGAGCGGTGATCGAGTTCGGTGAGGGTGAAGTCCATGTCCATGAATGTCCCACGCATCGGCCCGCCCGGCCACCGAGCCATCCCCCGAATGGTTGTACGGCTGTCCCCCTATTCGTGGGGGAGGTTCACACCCAGGAGGGTCAGCCCCACGAGCAACGCGAGCACCGCCAGCCCGCCGGCGATGTAGAGCCGCGGATGCCGGCTCCGCCGCAGCGACTCCCAGCCGACCTTGCCCCAGAAGACGACGAGGCCTGCGACGGCGCCCAGGCCGATCACCAAAACGGGCGCGAGCAGGGCCGCTCGCTGGAACGAGAGATCGGTGATCCAGACCGCCAGCACCACGAGCACCGTGACGGCGACGGACGCGGCCAAGATCCGGGTGCTCACAGGAGCACAGGCTATGCTCGGACCAGTGGTGGAAGCCAACTACCTGTCGGGCGACGACTACGTCATCGAGTTCCAGGACCACCGGTTCGGCTTCAACGCACAGGACTTCGAGCAGCGGGTCACGGCCGCCGCGGTCAGGCTCGGTCTTGTCGCCGAAAACGATCTCGATGACGACGAGACCGCCGACCTCGTCGAGCTCGTCTGGCGCGACTGGATCGACGAACCGCGCAGCGGCCTCGGCCGCTATCTCGTCCGGCATTGGGAGCGCGTGTCACTCGTCGGCGGCGAGTCGCTCGTCTACTGGCTGAAGAAGCTCGTCTTCCGAAGCGCGTGGCTCGACCACCGCGTCAAGGAAGGGATCCTCGACGTCGCGTGGGACGAGGAGCTCGCGGACTTCGCGTACCGAGACCCGAATGGCGACCGCGCCCTCCTCGAGCTCGCCCCCGTGCCCTCGTGGCACGAGCTTCAGTTTCGCCGTTGATCCGAGTCGGCCTGATCGCCGGCTACCTCGCCGCGCTGCTCGCGGTGGACACCCAGGTCGACCTCCACGGCCAGCTGGTGCTCGGCGCGCTGACGTGGGCGGCGCTCTTCGTCGCGGCCCGCCCGCTATCGACTGAACGGCGCCTGCAGGTGACGCTCGTGATCTGCGCGGCGACGGTCGCCGAGCTGACCGGCTCGATCATCTGGGGCGTCTACACCTACCGGCTGCACAACCTGCCGACCTTCGTGCCGCCGGCGCACGGCCTCGTCTTCATCGCAGGACTGTCGCTGAGCCAGGCACTGCACGCGCACGCCCGGGCGCTCGTCGTCGCCGCGGCGTCGATCGCGGCGACCTGGGGCGTCCTCGGCCTGACGGTGCTGCCGCGAACGGACGCCGCCGGGGCGCTCGGCGTGCCGCTCCTGCTCGCCTTCCTCTGGCGGTCGCGTGCCCGCGCGGCGTATGCCGGTGTGTTCCTGGTCGTCGCTGCGCTGGAGCTGTACGGGACTGCGATCGGCACCTGGCGCTGGGCGGAGCATCTGCCGGGACTGGGCATTCCCGACGGGAACCCACCGAGCGGCGTCGCATCCGGCTACGTCTGGTTCGACGTGATGGCGCTGCTGATCGGGACACGCATCCTGGAGAGCGTCCGCCTGAAATCGCCGACCGAACCAGGCGTCCGAACACGCGGCGGCCGCGAAGCTATCCCCGCGGCCGCCTTGCGGAAGATGTGAGCTGCGGCACCTCACGATCCTCCTGGGACTCAGAATCAGCGCGGATCACCCTTTTCGCTCTCCCCCGAGAGGGTGAATAGTGAAGTACCGGGATGAACCACCCGAAGGGGGACGAATCAACCGCGCCGCGTGGGCGATGCTCCCAGTGTCCTCAACAGCTCTGTACTGCGGCAGAGCCTAGCCCCGACAAACTGCGGTACTGCGGCCGGGGCGGACATTTCCGGGGCGGAACCTATGCGGCGGGTTCCGCCCCTTTTCTTGCGCCGGAACCCTCGGTTCCCTTGGCGGGTAGAGCGAAGCCGGGCTGGCGGTCCTCGTCAGCCGGGCCAAGAGTGATGCGCCGAATCGCGCCGACCGGGACGATCACCTGCTCGCCCTCGAGCGCGAGCGTGAGGAAGCCGAAGCCGGGCTCGGCCGAGAGCGAGAGCACGGTCAGCCGCTCGCCGTCCGCCAGCTCTACCTCGACGTGCGATCGGGCGGCGTCGTGGGTTCCGGTGTACTGCTCGATCAGCCGGTGAATGCGGGCGACGAAGTCGTCGAGCGACGGCTGGGCGGCGCCGGGCACCCACAGGTCAGGGCTCAAAAGAGCTTCGTGTCGTCGCGCACTGCGCCGACGTGCTCCTTGCCGAGCGCCGTGATCACGCGCCCGCGTGGCGTGCGTTGCAGGAAGCCGAGCTGGAGCAGGTACGGCTCGTACACATCCTCGATCGTGTCCGGCTCCTCGCCGAGGGCGACCGCGAGCGTCGAGAGCCCGACCGGCCCGCCCTCGAACTTCACCAGGATCGCCTGCAACAGCTCGCGATCGATGCGTTCGAGGCCGGTCCCGTCGACCTCGAGCAGTTCGAGAGCGTCGCTCGCGACGGCGTTCGTGATCACGCCGTCGTAGCGCACCTGCGCCACGTCGCGAACACGCTTGAGGATCCTGTTCGCGATGCGCGGCGTGCCGCGCGAGCGGCGCGCGATCTCGTCGGCGGCGTCGTCCTCGATCTCCACATCGAGAATCCGGGCAGAGCGCCGGACGATCGTCCCCAGCTCCGCGGCGTCGTAGTAATCCAGCCGGAACGTCATCCCGAACCGGTCGCGTAACGGCGTCGTCAGCAGCCCGGTTCGGGTCGTCGCGCCGACGAGCGTGAACGGCGGCAGGTCGAGCGTCAGCGTGCGGGCCGCGGCACCCTGGCCGACGATGATGTCGAGCCGGAAGTCTTCGAGCGCGGGATAGAGGATCTCCTCGATCGCGCGGTTCAGGCGGTGGATCTCGTCGACGAACAGCACGTCGTGGCGCTCGAGGCCCGTCAGGATCGCCGCCATGTCGCCCTTGCGCTCGAGCGCGGGACCGGCGACGCAGCGGATGCCGACGCCGAGCTCCTCGCGCACGATGTACGCCAGGCTCGTCTTGCCGAGGCCCGGCGGACCGACGAGCAGCACGTGGTCGAGCGCTTCCTCGCGCGCCTTCGCAGCCGCGAGCGCGATCGCGAGCTGGTCCTTGATTCGCTCCTGGCCGACGAACTCCGCCAGCCGGCGCGGACGCAGAGACTGCTCGAGGTCTTCCTCGTCAGGCGCGATCGCAGGCGCAAGGAATTGCGTGTTCACGTCACGCTGCTTTCAACGCCTGCCGGACCCGTTCCTCCGGCGGCAGCTCCGGATCGACCGCTGCGAGCGCTTGCTCGGCCTCGCCGACGGAGTAGCCGAGCTCGACCAGCGCGTCGCGCGCGACGAGATGCGGCTGCGTTCCGCCTGCGGAGGAGATCGGCACGGGTGCGTCCCCGAGCTTCTCCTTGAGCTCGAGCACGATCCGCTCGGCGGTCTTCTTCCCGATACCCGGGATCGCCTGGAAGCGCGCTGTGTCCTCGAGCACGATCGCGCGGCGAAGCTCAGCCGCTGGCGAGCCGGAGACGATCGCCAGGGCGACTTTCGGGCCGATGCCGTTCACGGAGAGGAGTTGTAAGAACAGCTCGCGCTCTGCCGCCTCCGCGAACCCGTAGAGCTGCAATGCGTCCTCGCGCACGTGCAGATAGGTGTGCAGGGAGACCTCGACAGCGCCGTCCGCCAGCCGGACGGCGGACGGCGTCGCGGCGACCAGGTAGCCGACACCGCCGACATCGACGACGAGGCCCTCGGGTGTGTTCGCCACCGGGCGGCCGCGGAGCCGCGCGATCACCCGGCAATCCTCAGCAATGGCGGCGCGAGCGCGTGGCAGATGGCGACGGCGAGCGCATCCGACGCATGCGACGGCGTCGGCGGGGCGTCCAACGACAGGATCGCAGTCACCATCTTCTGCACCTGCTGCTTCTCTGCGCGGCCGTAGCCGCAGACGAGCTGCTTCACGCGCGCCGGCGGGTATTCAGCGCACTCGATGCCGGCGTTCGCGGCCGCGACCATGACGGCTCCGCGCGCCTGCCCGACGGAGAGCGCGGTGCGGGCGTCGACGCCGACGAAGGACTCCTCGAGCGCGACGGCATCCGGACGATGTGCCGCGATGAGCTCGGCGACCCCGTCGAAGATCGTCTTCAGGCGCAGCTCGAGGCGCTGCGCTGCGGGTGTTTGCCACCACCCGTGGTCGATGGCCCTGAGGCGCCCGCCTTTTTCGTGGACGATGCCGAACCCGCACGAAGCCGTCCCTGGATCGATGCCGATGACCTTCACGCAGCCACGTTAGGCAGCGGATCGGACGTTTCCTGCTTGGCCGTTTCGCGGAAGAACCCGGCTATGGCGGCGGAGACCTGGCTCACCTTCCCGGACGGCAGCGAGCACGATTTGACCGACACCGTCGCAATCGGACGAGACGGGGACAACGACCTCGTGATGGTCTCGTCCTCCGTCAGCCGGGAGCACGCCGCCGTCACCTTTCGCGACGGCCGCTGGTACCTGGAAGACCGCGGCAGCTTCAACGGCACCTACCTGAACGGGACACGCCTGGTGCCTGGCACCCCACTCCCGCTCCGCCACGCCGACGGGATCACCATCGGCGGCGAGACGCTCATCTTCTCGTGGCCGGCGCAACGGCACGATCCCGACACGACCGAGCCGCTCGGGGAAGTGGGCGTCCCGAACGACATCCAGCTGTCGGCGTTCCAA
>DATFTK010000009.1:0-15471 GCA_035262005.1 Gaiellaceae bacterium
GTGAATCTCGACGAGCTGACGACGATCCTGCTGATCGGCGCCGTCATGTGGTCGTACCTCGGGATCATCTTCGAGCTCCTGATCGAGACGGTCGCATGGGAGCGCTGGGAAGGCACGATCGAGTACACGTTCATGGCGCCGCTCACGCGCGCTGTGCACCTGCTCGGCACCGGCATCTTCGCGATCGGCTACGGCATCGTCCGTGCGGGGGTCGTGTTCGTCGCGATCGCCGCGTTCTTCGGGCTGCACATGCCGAACGCGAATTTCGCGACGGCGCTCGTGCTGATCGCAGTCGCATCGGTGTCGTTCGTCGGCATCGGGATGATGACTGCCGTCCTGCCGCTGATCTCGCCGGAGAAAGGGACGCAGTTCGGCTACGTCGCGCAGGGGCTGATGCTCGTGGTGTCCGGCGTCTACTACCCGGTGACGGTGCTGCCCGCGTTCATGCAGGCGATCGCAAAGATCTCGCCGGCGACCTACGCCCTGCGCGGCGAGCGCTCGGCGATCCTCGACGGCGCGACCGTGTCGCAGGTGTGGGGCGACATCTGGCCGATGGTGATCATCGGCGTCGTCTCCGTGCCGCTCGGCATCTGGGTCTTCCGGCGGGGTGAGTTGCATGCCAAGAGGCATGGGAAGCTCAAGCGATCGGGCTAGGCGCCGACTAGGCGGCGCCGCAAAGAGGCCGCGCGAGCTTCGCTCGTGCGGCCGTCTAACCCACAACAGTCGGATAGCCGCGGCATGAGCCCACCGCAACGTCGGGCTAGGCGCCTTTATTACGCGCTGAGGTTCTTCCTCGCGCTGCCGGCGTGGGTGGTCGTCGCCGTCTACCTCGTGCGCGAGGCGAAGCTCGATCCGCTCCAGCTCGTGCTGATGGGGACGGTCATGGAGGCGGCCGTGTTCGTCTGCGAGATCCCCACCGGAGTGCTGGCCGACCGTGTGAGCCGCCGGCTGTCACTCGGCATTGCCTGGCTGCTGCAGGGCGGCGCGTGGGCCCTCGCGGGCGCGACGACCGACTTCGGCGTGATCCTCGTCGCCTGGGTCGTCTGGGGCATCGGCGCGACGTTCGAGAGCGGTGCGTTCCAAGCGTGGATCACCGACGAGGTCGGCGCCGATCGGATCGGCCGCGTCTTCGTGCGAGGCTCGCAGGCGTCGCTTGCCGGCAGCATCGTCGGCGTGCTCGCGAGCTTCGCCATCGCCACGGTGAGCATTCGCGCGGCGATCTACGGAGCAGGGGCGGTCACGGCCGCGATGGGCGTCGTCACACTCACCTCGATGCCGGAGACGGGCTTCGTGCCGGAGCCCCGCGGCGACCGCTCCCGAGGCCGTGCCATGCTCGACACGGCGGTGAGCGGCTTCCGGCTCGTGCGCCGCGTCCCGACACTGCTCCTGCTCGTGACGGCCACCGTCTTCGTGGGCGCCGCCAGCGAGGGCTTCGACCGGCTGTCGGAGGCGCATCTCCTGCGGAACGTCGGCGTTCCGTCGTTCGTGGGCTTCGATCCGCTCTGGTGGTTCGCCGTGATCTCGATCGGCGGAACGCTGCTGGCCCTGTTCGCAGCGAACGTCCTCGTCGAACGGGTGACGCAGGTCGACGCAGGCGTGATGGCTCGCACGCTGTCGGTGCTGACCGCGCTCCAGATCGTGGCCGGCCTTGCGTTCGCGTTGACAGGGTCGTTCGGGCTGGCGATCGCGGCTCTCTGGCTGCTCGGTCTCGCGCGGACGCTCGTGTTCCCGGTCTACGCGACGTGGGTGAACCGCAGCATCGACGACTCGCGGGTGCGGGCGACCGTCAACTCGATCGCGAGCCAGGCCGACGCGATCGGCGAGACGGCCGGCGGCCCGATCGTCGGTGTGATCGGAAACGCGGTCTCGCTGCCTGCTGCACTCGCGACGAGCGCCTTGTTCTACGTTCCGGTGCTGGGCCTATACACGCGCGCGTCGCTATCCGGCCAGTCGCTCGAGGCAGGCGCGGAGGCCGTCGCGCCAGTGCGGTAGCTCTGGCGCGCCCTTCTCGCTGCGCAGCACGGAGTAGGCAGGCCGAGGCGCGGGCCGGCCGAGCTCCGCGGCGGTGATGCGCCGCACGCGCGCGTCGACGCCGGCTTCCTCGAAGATCGCCTCCGCGAACTCGGCCCATGTGCAATCCCCGGCCGCCGCGAGGTGCCAGACACCGTAGGGCCGGTCGAGCAGCTCCCGCGTCGCGGTGGCGAGATGGCCGACGTACGTCGGCGACGAGCGTTGGTCGTCCACGACGGCGACCTCGTCGCACTGCCGGCCGAGGCGCAGCATTGTTCGGACGAAGTTCGTCCCGGTCTCGCCGTAGAGGCCGGACGAACGGACGATCCACGCCCGTTCACCCGCAGCCCCCTCGCCGTGAAGCTTGGTCCGGCCGTATGCCGACAACGGGCTCGGCGGGTCGGACTCGACGTAGGGCTCGCGCTTCGCTCCGTCGAAGACGTAGTCGGTGGAGTAGTAGACGAGCGGCGCGCCCAGCTCGGCGACGTGGCGTGTGCCGCCGACGTTCACCGCGGCCGCACCCTGCGGGTCCGCCTCGGCGCCGTCGACGTCCGTCCAAGCCGCTGCATGCAGAACGAGCTCCGGCGAGAGCCCGGCGGGCGGCGGCAGGATGACGTCCCACTCGGCATGCGTCAACCCGACGACGGCGTCTCCGGCGAAGGTCTCCTGCAGCGCGCGCCCGAGCTGGCCGCCTGCGCCGGTGATCAGGATTCGGCCGAGTCCCGTTCCGACAGGATCGGCGATCTCGTGCTCCAGAGGTCGACGACGCGCGGATCGTCCCACGGCCATTCGTGCTCGTCCGGGTCGCCCGCGTCGTACTCCTCGCTCACGTGGTACAGCATCAGGACGTCGGTCAACGCCTCGAAGCCGTGCGCGAGGTTCCCCGGAACGTAGACCGCCGCGAAGTTGTCCTCGCCGATGTCCTCGCTGAACGTCTCGCCCGTGTCGCGGTCGAGCGCGACGACACGCGCGCGACCCTGCAGGCAGACGAACAGGTCGTCCTGGCCGCGCTCGTGGTAGTGGAGGCCGCGGATCGTCCCCCGGCGGGAGAACGACACGTTCGTCTGGCGGATCGGCTTCGGCATCCCGCTCGTACGCGCGATCTCGGCCAGCCAGCCGCGTGCGTCCTCGAAACGCCGCAGCGCAACCGGCCGGGTTCGATCGGAAGCGAAGTGCGGCCGCCGGACGCGCTCGATCACCTCGTAATACGCATCGACCGATTCGCCGGCGTCGCCCCAGTAGCCGTCGAAGACGTCGTACTCGAGTGTGCCCTCGCGGACGTAGTGGTTGTTCACATCCGTGATCTCGAGCTCGCCGCGAGCGGAGGGCTCGAGCCGCTCGACGACGTCGAACACGTCGGACGGATAGCAGTAGACGCCGGTGACCGCGAGACCGCTGGGCGGGACGTCAGGCTTCTCGACGATCTCGACGATGCGGTCGTCGTCGATGCGCGGCACGCCGAGGTGACGGAGGTGCTCGAGCTCGCGCACGCGCGCAAGCAGCACTCTTGCACCTCGCTCCTGGGAGTCGAAGTTGCGGATCGTGTCGGCAATCGGTCCGCTGAAGAAGTTGTCCGCGAGCATCACGACGATCCGGTCGCCGGCGGCGAAATCGCGCGCGAGCCCGAGGGCCTCCGCGATACCGCCCGCCTGGTCCTGCTTCGCGAACTGCAGCTCGTCGCCGAAGTAGCGCCGGAAGTCGTCGACGTGGTCGGCGCCGGTGACCAGCAGCAGCTCGTCCAGCCCACCCTGCCGCAGGAAGTCGACCGCCCACTGCACCATCGGCCTGTCGCCGACGGGCAGGAGGTGCTTGTTGGTGACACGGGTCAGCGGTTCGAGGCGAGACCCCGTCCCGCCTGCCAGGACAACGCCTTTCACGACGGTGATGCTATGTCGGTTCGGCGAGCGGCGACGGCTTCACGCCGACGATTCTGGCCAGACGGGTGGGCAACCACCAGTTCCAGCGCCCGAACCAGGCCATCAAGGCGGGCACGAGCAGTGCGCGGACGATCGTCGCGTCGATGAGGATCGCGACGGCAAGCCCGAGCCCGAACTGCTGCAGGCCGACAATGCTGCCGGCGACGAAGCCGCTGAACGCGGCGACCATGATGATCGCCGCGGCCGTGATGATCATCCCCGTACGCTCGAGCCCGTACGAGACCGCGCGCACGTTGTCGTGCTCCTCGTCCCAGGTCTCTCGCATGCGCGACACGAGAAACACCTCGTAGTCCATCGAGAGACCGAACAGCATCGCGAACAGGAAGATCGGGATCCAGCCTTCGACCTGCGGGAACTGGTAGAGGCCGAAAAGGTGCTTGCCGAGCCCCCACTTGAAGAACACGACGAGCATGCCATAGCTCGCGGCGACGGACAGCAGGTTGAGCAGCACCGCCTTCAGCGGCAGGATCAGCGAGCGGAACGCGCGCATCAGCAGCAGGTACGTGAAGACGAGCACCGCGAGCACGAGCCACGGAAACGCGTCGTACGACTTGGTCAGGAAGTCGACGCCCTGCGGCGGGCCTCCGCCTGCGTAGACGGTGACATCCGGCGGAAAGTGCGCGTTCGGGATCATCGTGCCGCGCAGGCGGTGGACGAACGACTGCGCCGGCTCGTCGCCGTACTCGTGCTTTCCCGCGACGATCATCTGCTCGTAGTGGCCGCTCGAGTCGACGAAGCGTGGCCCGCGCCCCGTCTGCACGAACGCGACCTCGGGGTCGGCCGCGAGCGCGGAGCGTAACCGCTCGAGCGCGGGCTGAACACCCGGATTCTGGGCCCCGACCACCACGATCTGCGTCGGCGACAGCGCGCCCGGCCCGACCGCGGCACGGAGGACGTTCAGCCCCCGCACCGAGGACGGCGTCTGCGGGATCCCCTGCGCCGAGCCGGGGGTGAGCTGCAACCAGATCACCGGCAGCGCCGCGAGCACGAGGACGCAGGCACCGATGCTGAAGAACGCGACCGGTCGCGCCATGATCCAGCGCGCGAGCCGTGCCCAGAAGCCGTGCTCGATGTCCGGCCCGGCGAAGTGCGGCAGCGGCAGGCCCTTGCCTCTGAGCCACGCGGCCACGTGCACGCGCTTCGTACCGCGCCTGCCGTACACGGAGAGCAGCGCCGGCTGCAGCGTCGCCGCCCCTGCGATCGACACGAGCGGGATCAGGAAGCCGCCGACGCCCATCGACCGGATGAACGGCAGCGGCATGAACAGCAGCAGCGCCAGGCCGATCGCAACCGTCGCGCCGGAGAACAGCACCGCGCGGCCCGCCGTCGACATCGTCCGCACGATCGCGTCGTCCTTGCTGCCGCCGCGCTCCAGCTCCTCGCGGAAGCGGTAGACGATCAGGAGCGAGTAGTCGATCGCGATCCCGAGCCCGATCAGCTGCACGAGATTGGTGACGTACGTCGCCATCGTCAAGTGGTGCGCGATGATCCAGACGATCCCCAGCGTTCCGGTGATCGTCGCCGCGAACGACAATCCGAAAACTGCGAGCAGCACCGCCAGTGCGATCGGCAACGCGATCGACTCCCCACGCGCGAGGTCGTGACCGAAGATCGGGTCGAGGTCGTGCTGGATCGCCGGCTGGCCTGACACGTATGCGTCGACTCCGGGCGGCGCGTGCAGCGCGCGGCGGATGTCGTCGGTGTACCCCTTCGCCTTGGCGAGGTTGAGCGTGCTGAGAATGCTCCCGTAGACGACGCCGCCCGTCGCATCTCGCAGCGGCGTCGCCTGCCCGGTCGGAATCGCTGTCGCGGCCTCGCGAATGCTCCGTTCGAGCTTCAGACGCACCCCCGCGGTGCCGTTACGAACCCTGTAGATGACCAGGAACTCCCCATCGCTGCGATCCCCGAACCGGTCTTGCAGGATCGTCCGCGCGCGCTCCGAATCGGAGCCCGGAACCGTGAATGTGTTCGACAGGAGCGCAGGCAACTTCGACGTCGCGACGATGCCGAGAAGCAGGAGTACGAGCCAGACGCCGAGAATCGGCCAGCGGAAACGCAGTACGGCGCGCGTCCAACCGACCATGCCTGAGACACTAACCACAGGGGTACGCTGAGCTCGTGGAGAAACGGCGCGACGTCGAGCACGCAGCCGAGGAGATCGAGCAGCTCTTCGCCGATCTCTGGCAGGTCTTTCCGTTCTCGCGTAGCCTTCGCGGGGGCTACCGTCCGCAGGTCGACGTCCTCCGCGACGACGATCCGCCGGCCCTGACCGTCCAGATCGAGCTGCCGGGAGTCGATCCCGAGGACGTAAGGCTCATCGCGTCACCGCGGGCACTGTTGATCGCAGGCGAGCGCCGGCGCCCGAAGGAGGGCGGGCACTACCAGCAGCTCGAGATCGATTTCGGGCCGTTTCAGCGGCAGATCACGCTGGCGGAGGACGTCGACCCGGAGCGCGCGACCGCGTCGTACGACCGCGGGATGCTGACCGTGCGGCTCCCGCTCGCGCCCCACCCGGCGGTGCAGGAGCGCGTCACGATCGTCGTGAGGTCGACCTAGATGGCCGAGGCGCTCGACGAGACGACCGAGCAGAACGCGGACGACCTGACGCTCCCGGCGACGCTGCCGGTCCTGCCGCTGAAGGACACGGTCGTGTTCCCCGGCTTCCCGACGCCGCTCGCAATCGGCCAGGAGCGCTCGATCAAGCTCGTCGAGGACGTCGTCTCGGGCGATCGCACGCTCGCGCTCGTCACGGTGAAGAACGACGAGTCGGAGCAGCCCGGCTGGGACGATCTCTACGAGGTCGGCACGGCCGCGATCATCCACAAGATGATCAAGGTCCCCGACGGGACGCTGCGCATCCTCGTCGAAGGCGCGCGACGCATCGGCCTCGACCATCCGGTCCAGGAGGACCCGTACCTGATGGGCGAGTTCTCCGAGCTTCCCGACGAGCTCGAGGAGACCCGCGAGGTCGAGGCGCTGACCCGCAACGTGCAGAACCTGTTCGCGCGCGTGATCGGCCTCGTCCCGTACCTGCCCGAGGAGCTACAGATCGCCGCTGCGAACGTGGAGGACCCGAGCGGCCTCTGCAACCTCGTCGCTTCGACGCTGCGCCTGAAGACGGAGGAGAAGCAATCGCTGCTCGAGCAGCGTGACGTCGAGGCGCGGCTCCGCGCCGTCTCGTCGATCCTCAACCGCGAGCTGGAGGTGTTCGAGCTCGGCTCGAAGATCCAGTCGCAGGTGCAGGAGGAGATGGAGAAGGGCCAGCGCGAGTTCTTCCTCCGCCAGCAGCTGAAAGCGATCCAGGAGGAGCTCGGCGAGGGCGACGCCGAGCAGGCTGAGCTGAACGAGCTGCGCGGACGGTTCGCCGAGCTCGAGCTGCCGGAGGAGGTCCGCAAGACGGTCGACCGTGAGCTGTCGCGCCTCGAGAAGATCCCGTCGGCGGCGGCGGAGCACGGGGTCATTCGCACCTACCTCGACTGGCTCGTGTCGCTGCCGTGGAGCACGGTGACGGAGGACAACCTCGACCTCGAGCACGCCCGCGCCGTCCTCGACGCCGACCATTACGACCTGGAGAAGGTCAAGGAGCGGATCCTCGAGCACCTGGCGGTCTCCAAGCTGAAGAACGACGTCTCCGGACCGATCCTCTGCTTCGTCGGGCCGCCCGGCGTCGGCAAGACGTCGCTCGGCCAGTCGATCGCACGCGCGCTGGGACGAAAGTTCGCGCGCCTGTCGGTCGGCGGCGTCCGCGACGAAGCCGAGATCCGCGGCCACCGCCGCACGTACATCGGCGCGATGCCCGGCACGATCATTCGCACGCTCCGCGACGCCGAGTCGATCAACCCGGTGCTGCTGATCGACGAGATCGACAAGATGGGCGCCGACTACCGCGGCGATCCGGCAAGCGCGATGCTCGAGGTGCTCGACCCCGAGCAGAACCAGCACTTTCGGGACCACTACCTCGACCTGCCGTTCGACCTGTCGAAGGTGCTCTTCATCTGCACGGCGAACACGCTCGACACGATCCCCGGGCCGTTGCTCGACCGCATGGACGTGATCCCGCTGTCGGGCTACACCGAGGACGAGAAGTTCGGGATCGCAAAGCGCTATCTCGTGCCGAAGCAGCTGGAGGCTCACGGCCTCTCGCCCGACCAGGTCACGGTCTCGGACCGCGCGCTGCGGCTGATCATCCGCCAGTACACGCGCGAGGCGGGCGTGCGAAACCTCGAGCGGCGGCTTGCCGACGTCTTCCGCAAAGCTGCGCGGCAGATCGCCGAGGGGAAGACTCGCGCCAAGGTCCTGCGCGTCGACGAGCGCCGCGTTCGCAGCTGGCTCGGCCCACGCCGCTTCGAGGGCGAGGTGCGCAAGCGCACCTCCGACCCCGGCGTCGCGACGGGCCTGGCGTTCACCGCCAGCGGCGGCGACATCCTCTTCTTCGAGGCGACCGCCTACCCGGGAAAGGGGCGACTGACCGTGACCGGGCAGCTCGGCGACGTGATGCAGGAGTCGGCGCAGGCGGCGCTCTCGTGGGTGCGCGCGCATGCGGAGCAGCTCGGTCTGGATCCGGACTGGTTCCGCGACCACGACGTGCACCTCCACGTTCCCGCAGGCGCAGTTCCGAAGGATGGGCCGTCGGCGGGGATCACGATGGCGACCGCGATCGCGTCACTCGTCCGCCAGCAGCCGGTGTCCGACGATGTCGGGATGACCGGCGAGATCACGCTCACGGGCCAGGTGCTGCCGATCGGGGGAATCCGGGAGAAGTCGCTCGCTGCACAGCGCGCGGGATTGAAGCGCGTGATCATGCCGCGCGAGAACGAGCCCGACCTCGCCGACCTGCCCGCCGAGACGAAGCGCGAGCTCGAGTTCGTCCTCGTCGACTCGATCGACGAGGTGTTCGCCGCAGCCTTCAACGGGAAGGAAGCGAGCCCTTCGAAGCCGATTCCCGTGCAACAGCCCGCCGCCGCGGCTCAGGCGACCGAATCGGCGATTCGCGCCGCTTCCGACACCTAGATCCGGCGTTGGACGGCCCGCCGGGCAAAGCCCGTCAGGCCTCCAGGCGGCGCCGTCAAGCGGCGCCTCAGTCGAGCGTGAACGTGGCGAGCAGCCGGTCGCAGGCGTCGGTGCTGCCGCCGTCCTCGTAGCGGCAGAGCAGCAGGTACTCGGTCTTCTCGCGGAGGACGAACGCGAGCCGCTCGACGAGCTGCTTGCCGTCGTGCACGTAGTCGATGTCGTACCGGCGGGCACGTCGGCCGGCGATCGTCACGGTCTCCGCGTTCCTGACCTTCCCGTTCTGCTGCTGCGCGAGCTCCGACGCGGCGCGGTCGAGCTCCGGGACGACGTTCCCCCAGAGCTCGGGCCGGAACCGGCGTAACAGCGGGTAGCGCGTCACCGAGACGAGCTGCAGTCCCTTGGATGCCTGCACAGAGCGGGCAGTGCGCACGACCGCCCAGTCGGCCGGCGCGGAAAAGCTGTAGCCGTTGCCCTGGACGACCTTGACTGCCTGCGGTCCCCCGCCCCCGCAGCCGCCGAGGGCCAGTAGGCTGAGGGCGCAAGCCGCTCGTTTGCAAGGATTCTTCACGGGTACGAACGGGCCGCGAAACCAGGAAAGGACGAACGAGGCATGACCAACACCAGAGACAAGCTATTGGACCGGACGGGAAGCGCCCGGCCCTACATCGAGCGGGCAATCACCGACGAGGAGCTGCGGCAGAACATCCGCAACGCGTTCGAGTCGGCCCGCGAGGTCTACAACGAGCTGCTCGGCGGTCGCGGCGCGATCCCGGTGGCGACCCGCGTCGCGACCGACAAGGAGATCCAGGACCGGCTGCGCGATGCGATCGAGGAGCTCCGGCAAGCCGCCGACCGGGTTCAGGGAAAGAAGGAGCACGCGGCGCGCAACTCGACGCTGCTGCTGACGGGCATCGCCCTCGGAATCCTCTTCAACCCCGTGACCGGGGCCCAAACACGGAAGTGGCTGTCGGACAAGCTCTTCGGACCGGCGGACGAGTTCACCTACCAGGGCGGTGGGAACTCCGGGGTCACCTCGAACTAGCGGCTTCCAGTTCGGATCACCAGCGGGCGCATCGCCCGTTGGAGCGAGCCGGGCACGAGCCCGTCCGCGGACGAGATGTCGGACGCGGTCAGCAGGATCGCGCCCGGCTTGGGCGCGTTCCCGAGCGAGTGCCCCGGCGCCCACGCCTCGCCGCCGGCGAAGCTCACGTCCTGCAGGTGCTTCCACGCCAGCAGGTAGGTCGTCGGGTCGACTGCGCCGTCGTAGCCCAGCGCGATCAACCCGACCGGGTGGATCTCGAAGTGGAGATGCGTCGGAGTTCCCTGCGCGTCGCCGGTGTTGCCGACGAAGCCGAGCACGTCACCGGCGTTCACCTTGCTGCCGTTCACTGCAAGCGGCGTGAAGGCGGAGAGATGCGCGTAGTAGAAGAGATTCCCCTGTCCGTCGCGCACCCAGAGGCGGTTGCCGCCGATCGTGTTCCAGCCGACGGAGAACACGGTGCCGGTCGCGACGGCGAGGACGGGCGCGCCGAGCGGGGCGAAGATGTCGTCGCCGTGATGCCACCCGCCTGAAACGTCGCTGCGCGGGCCGCCGAACGTGTCGGTGAACGACGACGGCCCGTAGACGGGGAAGACGTAGCCGCCCGCGGTCAGCTTCGGCGTGACGGTCGGCGGCTGGCGCACCGGCAGGCCGGTACCGGGCTCCGGTGCTGCCGTCTTCTGAGACTTCGACGCCTTCGACTTCTTGGGCTGCTGAACCGGCGGCGGCGCCGCGACCGCCTGCGCCGCCACCTCTGCATAGCCGATCAGGATGGTCGAGCCCGCCGGAAGTCCATCGTGGTCGGCGGTGAGCCGGATCTCGAGCGCCGTGATGCTGCCGTGGTAGCCGGTCGCGGCCGAACCGTTGCCCGCGCCCGCCAGCGCGGTCAGCGAGCCCCAGTCGGCGAGCGCAACCGTGCCGCTCGAGACCGATTGGCCGAGCGCGACCAGGCCCGTGACTGCGGAGCCGGCCGTGTCCCCCTTTGCGGCACCGATCCGCGCCGTCGCGTGCGCCTGCGCGACGATGCTCGTCGCGGTGATCTCCCCGTTGAAGACGTTGAGGTTGTTGACCTCGGCGGAAGCGGTTGCACTCGCCTCGACGTCGGTGGATGCGGACGCGCTCGCGTTCGCCGACCCGGTGGTGACGAGCGTCGTGTGCGACGCGGGATCCTGATAGGTGAAGCCGCCGCTGAAGGCGACATGGTCGTCCGGTGCCGAGACCGCCGGAGTCTGGCCACCGGGGCCGTTGGGCACGACCACCCGGACCGCCTGCGCTCGTGCCGTCGACCCGGACGCCTGCACGCCTTGCCGGCCGGCGTCGGCCGACGCGGCTGCCAACAGGAGCAGGGCGGCGAGGGGTGCGACGATCGCGCGCTTCAGCACCGGGGCTGAATTATGCATGCCGCGACCGCGCCGCTAACGCACGACGGAAGCGAACGCCTCCTCGCGATTGCCGCCGATGTCTCGTGTGTCGATCCACAACGGGTGCACGACGCCGTGCGACGCCGCCACCGCGGTGTACCCGCCGTAGGCCGTACTGTCGCCGAATCCGCCGATGCTCGCATCGGCCCACAGCACACCGGGGTCCTCCGACGGAGACGCGGCGCGCACGGGCTGCGACCACTCACGCCCGTCACGCGAGGACGTGCACACGAACCACGCATGCTTGCGCTCGGAGTCCCCGGTGGTGTCGTAGTAGCACGCCCAGAGCTTCCCGGTTGCCGCGTCGATCGTCGACGACGGCCAGAACTGGTCCGTCTTCTTCTTGACGGGACCGATCGGCCCGCGCCACAGCGGCCGCAGCGCCGGATCGAACACGGCGACTGCGACGTCCTGCGACTGGTCGGCGCCGTTGACGCCGTACGTGACGAAGACGCGGTCCTTGCGAATCGTGATCGTCGGGTCCGGACCGAGGCACTTCACGGCCTGTTGCGGAAGCACGAACCTCCCGAAGATGACGCACGTCGCGGCCAGGCTGCCGGGCAGGGGAGCAACACCCTGCCGAACGCCGAACGACCGGCCGCCGTCGGTCGAGCGGCCGACCCAGATCCCCTTCGCATCGACGCCGGCGAGATAGACGACGCCGCGGGGGCCGGCGGCGATCGTGACGAGCTGCGGCTGGACGAGCTTCCGGTGGACGATCGACGGCTTCGACCACGTGCGCCCGCCGTCGTCGCTCGAACTGATCACCGTGGTCTGGAACTTGCGTCCATAGAGACGCGACCAGACGACGTAGGCGCGACCGTCGTCGCCGACGCTGATCGCCGGCTTGTCGTCGAACCCGAAGTTCGTCGCCGGCCTCGTCACACGCCTGATCGTCCATGCGGCCCCGGCCCGCTTCCGGCTCCCGACGACGAGGTACGGGGTCAGGTCCGTTCCCGGCACGCAGATCGACTTCTCGGTGAACGCGACGTACTGCCGCCCGTCGCGCGCGACCGCGACCGACGGGTCGCCCCAGGAGCAGCTGTTCGGGTTGTGCTGAGGCCCCGCGCTCTCCGACCACGTTCGGCCGGCGTTCTTCGACGCGTAGATGCGGATCTCGGGCTCGAGCGATTCGTTCGACGCACCGAACAGCACCTGGGGGTTCGACGGGTCGACGGCAACGGCGACCTCGGTCTGGACCCCCGGCTGGTTGGAGATGTCCTGCACGTTCGTTCCGGCCACCTTCCAGGGGCTGCCGATCGGATGGCGGTACACGAGGTAGACGACCGACGCGCCGATCGCCGTCGCCCCGAGCACGACCACGGCCTCCCAGAGCAGCTTCCGGCGTGCCCGCCGGCGAGATCGGCGCTCGAGCGCATCGGCGGTCGACATCGTCGGGTTAGACGCCTCGCCTCGTGAAAAGACAGTTAGGGAAGCGTTGCGGCGAAAACCTCTTGCCGCCGGAGATCGCTCGTGTCGATCCAGCGCTTGCGGCGTCTCGTGCCGTAGAACTCCTCCGGCGACGCCGCGCCGGCGCTCGCGAACGCGTTACTCGCCTGCAAACTGCTTGCGCGCGAACTCGCGGAAGCGCTCGCGCGCTCCGTCGTCCGGGCCGAGCGGCTCGTCGTCCGCGTACTTCGGGTCGGCCGCGATCTCCTCCGCAACGGCGCGCACTTCTCGATGCAGCGCCTCGTGATGCTTCGGATCGCGCAACAGCGCGTCGACCCACGTCTCGTTCGCGTCGGCCGGCGTGCGCTCCTGCTCGAAGAGCAGCTCGCCGAGCAGGATGCCGACGCGTATGTACGCGAACGTGCGGAACGCGAGGATGCGATGCGGCGAGCCGATGAGCCTTTCGATCTGGGGGTCCTCGGCCTGCAGCTGCGCGACGATGTCGCCGACGGGCTCGTCGACGAGTGGGAGCCAGACCTCCTCGGGACCCGCCATGACAACAGAATAGGTCAGCGTTCGGAGCGACGTGCCCGCCAGGCAATCTGCGCGGCGACAAGAACGAGGAATCCGGCGAACAGCTTCCGTAATGTCGGGCCCGAGAGCCCCTCGGCAACGGCCGCGCCGCCCTGCGCCGCAGCGGCAGCGGCGATGCCGATGACCGCGGCGCCCTTCCAGCGGACGTTGCCGTACCGCGCTTGGCGCCAGGTTCCGACTGCGGCGGTCGGAATGATCGCCAGCAGCGACGTTCCCGTCGCATCGTGCTGCGAGAGGCCGAGCGCGACGAGCGCGGGCACGAACAGGATCCCCCCGCCGACGCCGAACAATCCCGCCAACACTCCGGCTGCGAGACCAAGCACGACTGCGAGCGCATACGTCACTTGACGAAGAGCCAACCGGAGAGGGAAAGCAGGAGCGCTGCGAAGAGCAGTTCGATCGTGCGCGTCCGAAGCCGTTGCTGCAGCGCGGTCGCGAAGCCGACCGAGGCAGCCGCCGGCACTCCGACGAGCGCCGCATAGGCAACGTCGACGTTGCCGTGGAACGCGTAGGCGATCACGCCCGAGACCGCGGTGATGCCGATCGCGGCGAGCGACGTCGCAGTCGCCTGCTGAGGCCGCCAGCTGCAGAGCAGGAGCAGCAGCGGCACGATGATGATCCCGCCCCCGACCCCGAACAGTGCGCTGAAGAAGCCGGCGACGAGGCCGATGAGCACGAGCCGCACCTTCGTATCCTAGGCCGGTGGGGCTGCTGGACCAGTTGGCGGAGGACCCGGCACGTGCGGCGATCTTCCTCGACGTCGACGGAGTGCTCGCGCCGATCGTGCCGCGGCCGGAAGACGCCCGCGTTCCCGAGGCGACGCGCGGTGAGCTTCGGCGGTTAGCCCAGGGCTACGGGCTCGTCGCCTGCATCTCCGGTCGCGCCGGCGAGGACGCACGCATGGTCGTCGGCGTCCCGGAGCTGACCTACGTCGGGAATCACGGGCTCGAGCTCGAGCCGGACGCCGGCGAATGGGCCGCACGGCTTGCGCGCTTCCTCTCGGAGCTCGACTGGCCACGCGTCGAGAACAAGGGACTGACGGCGGCGCTGCACTTCCGCGGCCTGGACGACGACGAGGCGCGCCGAACACTGGACGCAATCGCCCAACACGCAGAAGAGGCCGGGTTCGTCGCCCGCTACGGTCGCAAGGTGCTCGAGCTCGTCCCCCCGCTGGAAGCGGACAAGGGCACGGCCGTGCAGCGGCTCCTCGAGGAACACGGTCTCGAGCGGGCGCTCTATGCGGGCGACGACACGACGGACCTCGACGCCTTCGCAGCGCTCGAGCGGCTACCGCTCGGGGTGCGGATCGCTGTGACGTCCCCGGAGGGCCCGGCGGCGCTGCTCGAGCAGGCGGACGTCCTGCTCGCGGCACAGACCGACGTCGTCGAGCTTCTTCGTCGCCTCTAGCCCGACGCGATCCGCAGCCGTTCCGTGCGGCGGTACTGACCGGGCCGAATGCCGCGCACGCGTTTGAACGCGGTGCTGAGGGCGTAGCCCGACCCGTAACCGACCTTCTGTGCGACCGAAGCGATCGTCTCGGTCGGGTCGAGGATCAGGTCGGCGGCGAGCGCCAGGCGCCACTCCGTCAGGAACTCCATCGGCGGCTGGCCGACGACCTCGGTGAAGCGGCGTGCGAGTGTCGCCCGCGAAACGTGAAGTTCGCGTGCGAGCGAATCGAGCGTCCAGGGCTCCGCCGGGTTGTCCTGCATCAGCCGCAGCGCGCGGCTCACCACCGGGTCGCTCTGGGCTCGGAACCAGCCCGGCGCGTCGGCCGCAGCCCGCGTGAAATGTGCCCGGACCGCCTCGACGAGAAGCAGGTCGAGCAGCCGGTCGAGAACGGCGTCCTGGCCGATCTCGTCGCGCAGCATCTCCTGGACGAGCAGGCCGAGGAACGGCGTCTGCCACTCGTCCGCGCGCAGCACCCGACGCGACGGAAGCGCATCGAGCAGACGCCGGGAAACCTCGCCTTCGAGGTTGTAGGTGCCGGTGAGGATCTCCGTCGAGCCGTCGGGGCTGTTACCCCAGCGGCGGACCCCGAAGGAGCGCATGAGCCCGACCTCCTCGCCCTCCG
>DATFTK010000010.1:0-6296 GCA_035262005.1 Gaiellaceae bacterium
TTCGACGAGCGCGCCCTGGACGACGGCCGTGCCGACGAACGAGAGCAGGACCACCGGCCACGGGCCGACCGTCTCGGCGAGGCAGACGACGGCGAAGACGAGCCCCGCCGTGACGACCGTTCGCCGGAAGAGCGTCTGATACAGCCGCGCCGCATCGCGGAGCACACCCGTAACGGAGAGCATGCTCGCCGAATCGGCGCTTGCGGGCGAACGCTTTAGGAGTGGCGGGCTGCTAGGCCGCGGCCCAGTCGCCGTAAAGAGAAGTGTAGAGGCCGCGGCGCTCCATCAGCTCGTCGTGCGAGCCCTGTTCGACGATCAGGCCGTGCTCGAGCACGACGATCAGGTCGGCGTCGCGGATCGTCGAGAGGCGGTGGGCAATGATGAACGCCGTCCGGCCGGCGAGCAGGAGTCGCAGCGCCTGCTCGATCCTGCGCTCGGTGCCGATGTCCACCGACGACGTTGCCTCGTCGAGGATGAGGATGCGCGGGTCGGCGAGCAGCGCCCGGGCGAGCGCGATGAGCTGGCGCTGGCCCAGGGACAGCCGCCCGCCGCGCTCCTGCAGGTGCGTCTCGTAGCCATCCTCGAGCCGCATGATGAAGTCGTGTGCGCCGACCGCCTGGGCCGCGCGCACGACCTCGTCGGGCTTCGCGTCGGGACGACCGAACGCGATGTTCTCCGTGACCGTCCCGGCGAAGAGGAACCCTTCCTGCGGGACGATGCCGAGCTGGTGGCGCAACGAGTCCTGCGTCACCTCGCGCAGGTCGTACCCGTCGATTGTGATGCGCCCGGCGGTCGGGTCGTAGAAGCGTGCGAGCAGCTTCGCAATCGTCGACTTGCCGGCGCCGGTGTGTCCGACGAGCGCAACTGTCGTTCCGGGCGGGACGTCGAGGTCGAGGCCGTGCAGCACTTCCGGCCCGGTGACGTAGCTGAAGCGCACGTTCTCGAAGCGAACGTGCCCGTGCGCCTGCGGTAGCTCATTCGCGTCGGCGTCGTCGAGGACAGTCGGCTCCTCCTCGAGCACGTCCATGATCTTGTCCAGCGCGGCGGTCGCCGACAGGAAGGTGTTGTACAGCTGCGACAACTGTTGGACGGGGTCGAAGAAGTTCTGGACGTACAACATGAAGGCGAAGAGGGTGCCGAGCGTGACTGCGCCCTGGAAGTACAGGTGCCCGCCGTAGCCGAGCACGACCGCCAGCGCGATCGACGAGAGTAGGTCGACGAAGGGGAAGTACCAGCCGTTCAGCACGACGGTCTGCATGTTCGACTCGCGATACCGGTCCGCGACCCCGCGGAAGTTCTCGATGTTCTGTTGCTCGCGTGTGAACGCCTGCACCATGCGCATACCCGCGATGTCCTCCGCCAGCGTCGCCGTGACGAGCCCGAGCCGTTCGCGCACCGCCCGGTACGCACGCGTCGAGCGCACACGGAAGATGACCGTCGCGACCGCCATCAGGGGAATCACCGCCAGCGTCGCGAGCGCGAGCTTCCAGTCGAGGATGAAGAGCAGGATCGCCGTGCCGACGAGCGTCAGCGTGTTCTGCACGAGGCTCGTGACGCCGTCGGTAACGAGCTGGTCGAGCGCCTCGACGTCGTTCGTCAGCCGGCTGATGATCACGCCGGCGCGGTTTCGCTCGTAGAAGCCGAGCGAGAGCTGCTGCAAGTGGTCGAAGAGCTTGTTGCGGAGGTCGGCGAGGATTCGCTCGCCAACCCAGCCGGTCAGATACGTCTGCAGGTAGCTCATGCCCCAGTTTGCAAGCCCCGCGAGCAGGAAGAACGCGACGATCCAAGAGAGCGCTTTCAGGTCCTGCTCCTTGATGCCGTAGTCGACCGCGTACTTCGAGAGGAACGGCGGCGCCAGCGCGGTCGCCGTCGCCAGCAGCAGCGCGAAGACGGACAGGATCGTCCGCTTCTTGTAGGGCGCCGTCAGCCGAGCGAGCGTCGCCAGCCGCCGGCGCGTCTGGCGCCACGACCAGTCGTTGACCTTCGAGCCGCGCTCGGCCATCAGGTGGCCGCCCGGCTGCCAGACCCTCATGCGACCTCCCCGATCGCCGCGCGCGCCTCGACGGCATCTGCGAACTGGCGCTCGAGCAGTCCGTGCTCGTAGATGTCGCGGTAGACCTGACTCGCCTGGAGGAGCTCGTCGTGCGTGCCGCGGGCGGCGATCCGGCCCGCGTCGAGGACGACGATCTCGTCGGCGAGCGAGATCGTGGACAGGCGGTGAGCGATGATCAGCGTCGTCCGCCCGCGCATCGCCTCGCGCAGGCCGAGGCGGATCTTCGCCTCGGTCGTCGCGTCAACTGACGCTGTCGCGTCGTCGAGGATGAGGATGCGAGGGTCGACGGCGATCGCACGGGCGATCGCGAGCCGTTGCCGCTGGCCGCCGGAGAGCGTGATGCCGCGCTCGCCGATGACGGTGTCGTAACCGTCCGGCAGCCGTTCGACGAACTCGTGCGCCTGCGCGAGCCGCGCGATGTGCTCGACCTCGTCGTCGCCCAAGTCCGGCGCGCCGAAGGTGATGTTCTCGCGGACCGTCGCCGAGAAGAGAAACGGGTCCTGTGGGATGACGCCGATCGAGCGACGCAGCGAGTGCAGCGTCACGTCGCGGACGTCGACGCCGTCAACGAGCACGCGCCCCGCCGTCACGTCGTAGAAACGCGGCACGAGCGAGGTCAGCGTCGTCTTGCCGGAGCCTGTATGCCCGATCAGCGCGATCGTTCGTCCGGCCGGGACGTCCAGATCGATGCCTTCCAGGGTCGGGCGGCCCTCCATGTACTCGAAGTCGACCTGCTCGAGCCGCAGCCGCCCGCCGCCCGGTGGCAGCTCGATCGCCCCGGGGCGGTCGGCGATCTCCTCGGGCGCGTCCATCACCTCGAAGATGCGTTCGCCTGCCGCGGTCGCGCGCTGCGCCTGGCCGATCCACATGCCGAGCGAGCGCAGCGGCATCACGAGCATGCCGAGGTAGAGGTTGAACGCCACGAAGCCGCCGACCGTGAGCTCTCCGCTCGTCACCATGCGTGCGCCGACGAGCAGGACGGCGCCCTGCGCGATCAGCGGGATCCAGGAGATCAGGGGCACGTAGAGCGCGCGCTGGCGGTTTGCCTTGATCGTCTGCGCGAAGACCGCCTCGGAGCGCTGCGCGAACTTTTCTCGCTCCTGAGCTTCCTGCGCGAACGATTTCACGACGTGGACGCCGACGATGTTCTCCTCCGCGACAGTCGCGACGTCCGCGAGCTTCTGCTGCACCTCGCGAAGCGTCGGATGCGAGACGTGGCTGTACCGATACGCGAGCACGACGAGTACGGGCGTGATTGCGAGCGCGATCAGCGCGAGCTTCCACTCGAAGACGAGCAGCACGATCGTCACCGAGACGACAGTGAGTGCGTTCTGAAAGAAGAAGATGAGCCCGTAGCCGAGGAAGAAGCGCACGCCCTGCAGGTCGACGGTGGCCCGCGACATCAGCTGGCCTGTCTGGTGCCGGTCGTAGAAGCCGAAGGAGAGGCGCACGAGGTGCGCGTAGAGCCCCTGCCGCATATCCATCTCGACGGCGAGTGCCTGCCGGCCCGAGATCAGCCGCCGCCCGCCCATCAGCACGGCTCGGACGAGCCCGACGACGACCACGGCGATCACGAACATCGTCAGCGCCTGCTTGTCGCGAGGGCGCAGCGCCGTGTCGATCACGTGCTTCGTCAGCCAGACCAGCGCGATCGCCGCCGCCTGCGATGCGACGGCCAGCAAGATCGAGATCCAGAGGGAGACTTTGTACGGCGACAGATACGCGAGTAGTCGCGCAAACGTCTGTCGATACGGCGGTCGAACCTGCTCCGTCACCCTTGAAATCTAGCCACCGCGTCCCGCACCAACCCTGCGGCGCGCTCAGTGAGCTCGCGGTTCATGCTCGTCCACGCACTCGCGCCGGAGGGATGCGGCAGCGGGATCACGGTGGCGCCGTCGCGCTCGAACACGCAGCCGATACAGGCGGCGAGCTTCCCGATGCCGAGCAGACGTTCGATCGCGAGGCCGCCGACCGGCACGATCAATTCCGGGCGCAGCAGCTCGAGCTCCCGGTCGTGCCAGAACGAGCAAAGATCCTGCTCGCGCGGCGAAGGCTTGCGGTCCCCGCGCGTCGAGTCGCGCCCGGGGAAGCAGCGCGTCACGGACGCGCAGTAGAAGGTCGCGTAGAACTCCTCCTCGTCCATGTCGAGCCAGCGCCGCAGCGTCCGGCCGGCGCGGCCGCGCCACGGCCGGCGCTCCTTGCCCTCCTCGACGCCCGGCGCCTGGCCGTACATGTACGCCCGCTGACCGAACTGCAGGTTGCGCACGGGCAGCGACTCGAGCGGGTAGCCGGCTTCGGCGCAGGCGCGGCAGACGGCGAGGTCGCGTTGGAGCGAGTTCACCGAGCGGTACGAGCCACGCCGCCGGGTCACACGCGCACGACGACGAACCAGCGGCCCTCGTGCAGCACGTCGCCGCCGCCGAGCTCGGCCGTGAGCTGCTCACCCGTGAACACACGCTTGAACACGGTCCAGCGTGTGCCGTCCTCGAGGACGCGCTCCTCGTAGCGCTCGACCGGATCGCCGACGCCGGGAACCGACGCGACAACGACGAGCTCGGGTGCGACGCGGCGCGCCTCGGCGAGGAAGCGCGTGCGCTCAGGCTGTTCGAGGTGGCAGTAGAAGTAGCTCGTGAAGACCCGGTCGAACGAGGCGTTCTCGAACGGGAGCTCGAGCGCGTCTCCGTGGACGAACGTCGCCTGCGGCGCCTGATCGCGTGCGCGCGTGAGCATCCGCTCGCTCTGGTCGAGCCCGACCACCTCGCCACGCAGGTGGCGCGTGAGGAAGCCGGTTCCGCAGGCCACGTCGAGCGTGCGTCGCGGCGGCAGCGAGGCGATCAGCTCGGCGAGCACGTCGACCTCGAGGTCCCAGCCCGGGCGCACGCGTTCGGCGTGCAGGCCCGTGCCGAGCCACCAGTCGTCGTACTCGTTCGCGCGACGGTCGTAGTACGTCCTCACCGCTCCTACCGAGTCGCCGACTCGGCGATCGAACTCGCGCTCACGACTCCTAGAGTAGTGAGCGTGCGGCTGCCGCTCGAATCCGTGCCCAACTTCTCGGAGGGTCGCGACCGCGAGACGATCGACGCGCTGGCCGCCGCGCTTTCGGGCCCGGCAGAGCTGCTCGACGTCCATGCCGATCCCGATCACAACCGCTCGGTCTTCACGCTGGTCGGCGACGAGGACGCGCTCGCCGACGCTCTGCTCGCGGGCGTCGCCTGCGCGCGGGAGCGGATCGACCTGCGTACCCACGAGGGAGCGCACCCTCGCATCGGCGCGGCCGACATCGTGCCGATCGTCGCCGTCGACCCGGAGGACGCGGAGCGGGCGCGGGAGTGCTCGCTCGCCGTCGCCGCTCGCATCGGCGCGGAGCTCCAGCTTCCGGTGTTCCTGTACGGCGAGAGCGGCGGCGGCCGCGGGCCGGCCTTCTTTCGGCACGGAGACTTGCAGAGCCGCATCGACGCGGGGGAGGTGGTCACCGACTTCGGGCCCCCTCACCTCGACCAGCGCGCGGGCGGCGTCATCGTCGGCGCGCGGCGGCCGCTGATCGCCTTCAACGTGAACCTCGCGACCGCCGACGTTGCGGTCGCCCGTGCGATCGCCGGGATCGTGCGCGAGCACGGGGGCGGCTTTCCCGGCGTCCGCGCACTCGGGCTCTACCTTCCGCGCGCCGGTCACGCGCAGGTGAGCATGAATGTCGAGGACTACGAGGCAGCCGCGCTGCACGACATCGTCGCGCGCGTGGAGACGGTGGCTCACGAGCACGGCGTCACCGTGACCGGCGCTGAGCTCGTCGGGCTGATGCCCGCCGGCGCGGCCGTCGCGGCCGCGGGACGAATGCTGCACATCGACGGCTTTACGCCGGAGCACGTGCTCGAGCTGCGGCTGTTGCAGCCCTCCCGGAGAGCGGCGGGCTGATGCCAACCGAGGAGATTAGAGTGGCTGGTGATGGCTCAGGCGACGGCGATCCGCCTGACCGGAGACGACCTCCGGATCGAGGACGTGTGGGCGGTCGCCTACGGCGGCGCGGCCGCGGCGCTGTCTGACGAGGCGCGGACGAAGATGCGCGCCGCGCGCGAGCTCGTCGAGCGTGCCGCCCACGGAACGCGCGAGCACACGTACGGGATCAACACCGGCTTTGGCCGTTTCGTCTCGAAGTCGATTCCGGAGGAGCAGACCGAGGAGCTGCAGCTTCGCCTGCTGCGCAGCCACGCGTGCGGCGTCGGCGACCCGTATCCGCCGGAGATAG
>DATFTK010000011.1:0-9519 GCA_035262005.1 Gaiellaceae bacterium
GCGGATGGTGACGATGTTGCCCTCCGACTTCGACATCTTCGAGCCGACGAACCGGAGCAGCCCGTTGTGCGTCCAGATTCGTGCGAAGCCGTGGCCGAGCGCGTTCGACTGCGCGAGCTCGTTCTCGTGGTGCGGGAAGACCAGGTCGATGCCGCCGCCGTGGATCTCGAAGACCGGCCCGAGCAGCTCCTCGGCCATCACCGAGCACTCGATGTGCCAGCCTGGCCGGCCGTGCCCCCACGGCGACTCCCACCAGGTGTCCTCGCCGGACTTGTTCGCCTTCCAGAGGGCGAAGTCGCGCGGGTCCTCCTTGCGCGGGTTCGGCTCCTGCTCCTCGACCTGGTCCGGACGCTGCCCTGACAGTCGTCCGTATTCGGGATCTCGGGTCACGCGGAAGTAGACGTCGCCTTTGACCTCGTAGGCGTAGCCCTCGTCGATCAGCTCGGAGATGAAGCGGACGATCTGCGGGACGTACTCGCTCGCCTTCGGCAGCGCGTCCGGCCGTCCGAGCCCGAGCGCGTCCGTATCTTCGAGGTACCACTCGGTCGCCCGCGCGGCCAGTTCGGCGCTCGCGCCGGGAGCAGCCTCGTAGATTCGGTCGTTGATGTCGGTGATGTTGTGGACGAGCTTCACGTCGTGGCCCTGCGCCCTGAGCCAGTTCCGCAGCCACATGCCGAGGACGAACGGGCGCGCGTTGCCGATGTGCGCACGCTGATAGACCGTCGGGCCGCAGAAGTACATCCGGATCTGACCGTCCGGCGGCAGCTCCTGCTTCCGCCTGGTCAGCGTGTCATAGAGCTGCATCGATCCTGCGCAACGTCTCTTCGCGCGGCAGCGCCGCGATCACGGTCCAGAGCTCCGGGCCTCGCTCGCTGCCCGTCAGCGCGACGCGCAGCGCGCGCAGGTTCCCACCCACGGCCTTGAGCTCGCGAACGAGAGCGCGCGCATCCACGTTGCCGTTGCTGCGCTCGAGCAGCTCGCGGAAGCGCTCGAGTGTCTCGGGCGCGTCGACCTTTGCGGGCCGCGGTGGGGTGAGGATGGCGCGGGCGTACGCGCGCGCCTCGATCAGGTCACGTGCGCCGCGCAGCGCCGGCACGACCTCGAGCGGCGCGTCCGCGGCGGCCGCAAGCTCCTCGTCGCTCATCGACTCGATCGCCTCGATCGCGAGCCGCCGGATGCGCGGAAGGTCGTAGTGGACGTCGTGCTGCGGCAGTCCGAGCTCCTCGAGGTAGCGGCGCACGGCGACGCCGGGAATTCCGGCCTCGCGCAGCGACGCGACTGACGCGCCGGGCGCACGCTTCGCGAGCTTCCTCCCGTCCTCGCCGAGGATCAGCCCGTGGTGCACGAACTCCGGCGGCTCCGCGCCAAGCGCCTCGAAGAGCCGACGGTGCAGAGCCTCGTTCGGCCGGTGGTCGGAGCCGCGCACGATGTGCGTGATCCCGAAGTCGACGTCGTCGACGACCGTCGCCAGCTGGTACGTCGGGCTCCCGTCGGGTCGCAGCAGCGTGACGCCGTCGAACCGGTCGCCGAGCTGCGCGCCCGCCTCGCGGTGGCGGTCGGCGCGGTCGCTCTGCCGCACGGGCCCCTCGTCCCACTCGAGCCCCAGCCAGAGCAGGTCGTCGATGATCTCCTCCTCCCCGCCGGCGACGTTGCGCGCTGGATCCGTGTCGTCGATTCGCAGCAGCATCCAGTCGCCCAGGCGCCGGTTGGCGACAGCGCTGAGGGCGTTGCCGACGTGGAGCGAGCCGGTCGGGCTCGGGGCAAAACGCACGCGCTTCATCTGCGGCCCAGTCTAGAGTCCGGCCCCGTGGAGGCCGCCTTGCTCGCCTGGTTCGACGCGAACGGCCGTGACCTCCCTTGGCGCCGCACGCACGACCCTTACGCAATTCTCGTCTCCGAGGTAATGCTCCAGCAGACGCAGGTCGAGCGGGTGATCCCGCGCTACTGCGAGTGGCTCGAGCGCTGGCCGACGGTCGAGGCGCTGGCGGCGACGCCGATCGCCGGGATCATTCGCGCCTGGCAGGGGCTCGGCTACAACCGCCGCGGCGTCAACCTGCACCGTGCGGCGCAGCACGTCGCCGAGCACGGCTGGCCGGAGGACCTGACGGAGCTGCCGGGAGTCGGTCCGTACACCGCCGCAGCGGTGTCGAGCTTTGCCTTCGGCCGCCCCACCCTCCCCGTCGACACGAATGTCCGACGCATTCAGGAGCGCACGGGACATGACTTCTCCCCCGCCGCCGGCCAGGCGCTGATGGATCTCGGGGCGACCGTCTGCCTCGCGCGCATCCCGCGCTGCGGGGTCTGTCCGCTCGCCGCGGGCTGTCCCTCACGCGGGCGCCGCTACGAGCCGCTGCGGAAGCAGTCTCGGTTCGAAGGCTCGTTCCGCCAGCGGCGCGCAGGCACGCTGCGCCTCGTCGCAGCGGCGCGGCAGCCGCTGGCGGAGCTCGACGCAGAGGCGGTCGACTCGCTCGCCCGTGACGGCCTCGTCGAGGTGGAGGACGGCGTCGTCGGGCTCCCACGAGAGGCTACGATCCGCGCGTGATCGCCAACCTCTGGATCATCCTGATCCCGCTCTACGTGCTGACCGCGTTGCTGATCGTGTTCGGCGTCTTCGCGCTGCTGAGCCGGATCGCAGGTGGGAAGTACCTCAAGCCGATCGTCGGCTGGCTGATGAAGCTGCCGCTGGTCGGGAGGGGGATGAGGAAGATGTCGCAGGCCGCGCTCGAGCGCCAGAACCCCGAGCTCGCCAGTGCGGTCAAGAAGATGGAGCGGGCCGGCGTCGCCAAGGACCCACAGCGCGCCGCGCAGGCGATCTCCCGCCTGACACGTGAGGAGCGCGCGGCGTACCTCGATGCGACGACGGAGCAGTCGGACGCGATCCCGATGAACCGGCAGATGAAGCGCCAGATGGACCGCGCGAAGAAGGGTCGCCGCCGGTAGCCGAACACCGGCCGCTCTGGCGTAACCGCGACTTCATCCTGCTGTGGAGCGGCCAGGTCGTCTCCACGATCGGCACGCGCGTCACGGGCGTCGCCTATCCGCTGCTCGTCCTCGCCGAGACACACTCGCCGGCGAAGGCCGGCGTCGTCGGCTTCGCGCAGACGCTGCCGTACATGCTTTTCTACCTCCCTGCCGGCGCGCTGGTCGACCGCTGGGACCGCAAGCGCACGATGATCGTTGCCGACGCGGTGCGCACGCTCGCGCTCGCGAGCCTCGCCGTCGCGCTCGCGCTCGGCGACTTCACGTTCGCGCAGGTGGTGATCGTCGCGTTCGTCGAGGGCTGCATGTTCGTGTTCTTCAGCCTCTCCGAGTCGGCCGCGTTGCCGCAGGTCGTTGCGAAGGAGCAGATCGCGAACGCCGTCGCGCAGAATCAGGCGCGCATCCAGGGGGCGGATCTCGTCGGACAGCCGCTCGGGGGCGCGCTGTTCGGGATCAGCCGCATGCTCCCGTTCGCCGCGGACGCGATCTCCTACGGCATTTCCCTCGTTTCGCTGCTCTTCATCCGAACCGCCTTCCAGGAAGAGCGGCCGCGCTCGGTGACGAAGCTGCGCGCAGAGATCATCGAAGGGGTCCGCTGGCTCTGGCACCAGCCGTTCATGCGCGTCGGTGTGCTACTCGTCGCCGGCTCGAACTTCGCGTTCAGCGCGATGATCCTCGCGCTCATCGTCCGCGCGAAGAGCCTCGGCGCGTCGTCGGCGACGGTCGGCGTGATGCTCGCGTTCCTCGGCGGCGGTGCGATCGTCGGCTCGATGATCGCGCCGTGGGTGCAGCGCCGCGTTCACGCGAAGGTGGTCATCATCGGCTCCTTCTGGGTCTGGGCGCTGGGCGCCTTCGTCAGCGCCTTCCTCAAGAGCCCGTACGCGCTCGGGGCCGTCTGGGCCGCCGGCGGCATCTTCGGCCCGATCTTCAACGTCGCCTTTTCGGCCTACCGCTACGCGCTCGTCCCTGACCGGCTGCTCGCGCGGGTCGGCAGCGCGGCGCTCGTCGTCGCCTGGGGTGCGATCCCGCTCGGGCAACTGACGGCCGGGCTGCTACTGGAGCAGATCGGCGGCGTGAAGACGATCCTGGCCGTCGCCGCGCTCGCGGCCACGGTCGGCTTGGCCGCGAGCCTCTCGCGCACCATCCGGAACGCGCCGCGCGCCGAGGAGTTGCTCAGCTCCGCGTGAGCAGCGCGACGGCTTCCGCCGCGAGACCTTCGCCGCGGCCCGTGAAGCCGAGCTTGTCCGTCGTCGTCGCACGTACCGTCACCGGTGCGCCGACGAGCTCCGACAGCCTCCGCTCGAGCTCCGCACGGCGGCTTGAGATGCGCGGCTCCTCGCCGATCAGGATGCAGTCCGCGTTCACGACTGTGTAGCCGGCGGAACGCACCTGCTCGAGCGCGTCGCGCAGCAGGTCGAGCGAGGAGACGCCCGCCGGTGTCGAGGCATCGGACGGAAACAGCGAGCCGATGTCGCCGAGCCCCGCTGCGCCGAGCACCGCGTCGATCAACGCGTGTGTGACCACGTCGCCGTCGCTGTGTCCGGCGAGCCCGCGCGGCGAGTCGAAGGCGACGCCGCCGATCACGAGCGGCACGCCGTCCTCGAACGCATGCGCGTCGACCCCGATCCCGACCCTGTAGCTCACCCCAGCGGCTCCTGGCGACCCTGCCGCCGCTCGAGGACTGTGACCGTCTCGTACCCGGCGGAGCGCAGGAGCTCCAGCGCCTGATCGAAGTCCTGCCCGACGAGCCGCGGGACGTGCGCGTCAGAGCCGGTCGTGACCGGGATACCCCGTTCGCGGCAGGCACCGAGGAACTCGGGATGCGGATACGGCTCGCCGACGGGCTTGCGCAGTCCCGCGGTCGACACCTCGACCGCAACTCCCGATTCCGCGATCGCGTCGCAGATCTCCGTGTAGTCGAACTCGACTCGGTCGCCGAAGATCTTCGGGAGGTCCGGGTGCGACAGCGAGTCGAAGAGCCGGCTGCGCGCGGCGCGGCCGAGCATCTCGAAGTAGCGCCGCCACATCTCTTCGACGCCGACCTCGTCGGCCAGCCGCGGTGCGCTGTCGATACCGAGACCGTCGATGAAGTGCACGGAGCCGAGCAGGTAGTCCCACGGGTACAGCTCGAGCAGCGCTCGCGTCTCGTCCTCGCGTCCCGGGACGTAGTCGAGCTCGAGCCCGAGCTTGACCGGGAGTTTGCGCTCGCGCGCCTCGAGCACCGCGTCGACGTAGGCGTCGAGGTCGTAGACGCAGCGCTCGGTCTGGTACGGCACCGACCAGAGTGCCCGCAGCTGTGAGAAGTAGTACGCATGCTCGGTGAAGCCGATCTCGTCGACGCCCGCAGCCCGGGCTGCGTCGACGAACGGCTCGACCGACCGTGTGTCGTGCGCGATCTCCTCGCGCTCGTTGCGGAGATGCATGTGGTAGTCGACGATCACAGCAGCGCGCCGACCCGCTCGAGGTCGGCGACATCAGTGACCTTCAGCAGGCGCGGGTCGCCGGCAACGATGCGCACCCGGCCGCCGCCAGCCTCGACGGCAGCAGCACAGTCGGTCCAGTCGTCGTCCGTGGCCAACGCCCCGCGCAGGACGTCCGCCACGAAGGCCTGCGGCGTCTGGACCGTCCGGAGCTCGTCCCGCCGGAGCGTCTCGGCGACGCGCTCGCCCTCGACGCGCTTCACCGTGTCCGCGATCGGCAGCGCCGGCACGGCACCGTCCCAGCCGTCCCCGAGGGCCGTCACGACCCGTTCGACGACGGCATCGTCGACGAGCGGACGCGCAGCGTCGTGGACGAGGATCACAGCCGCATCTCCAGGCACCTCGGCGACACCGAGGCGGACCGATTCGGTCCGCGTCACGCCGCCGGTGACGCAGGCGCTGACCTTCCCGCAGCCGAGCTCCTCCGCGAGCAGGATCGCCGGCTCCTCCCAACCAGGCGGCGCAGCGACGACGATGGCGTCGATCCAGTCCGACGAGTCGAGCCGTGCGAGGCTTTCCGCCAGGAGCGGTTGTTCGCCGAGGCGGGCGAATGCCTTGGGCCGGTCGGCGCCGAGCCGCTCCCCGCTACCCGCTGCGGCGAGGACGGCCCACGCGCTCACCTCGAAGCGCTGCGCGCCTTCGTCTTCGGTGCTGGCTTCGGGGGCGTCTTCCGCGCAGCCGGCTTGCGAGCTGCCGGCTTGGCGGGTGTCTTCGACGCGACCTTGGCGGGCTTTGCCGTTGTCGTCTTCTTGCGCCCGTTCGGCGTGCCGTTCGCGCTCGAGACGAGGACGCCGTCGAGCCACTCGGCGGCCTCCTCCTCGTCCATGTCCTTGGCGTACATCAACTCGCTGGCCAGAATCTTCTTGGCCTTCACGAACATCTGCTTCTCGCCGGTGGAGAGGCCCTTCTCGTGGTCGCGCAGCGACAGGTTCCGGACGACCTCGGCAAGCTCGAGGATGTCGCCGGTCTTCATCTTGTCGCGGTTGTGCTTGAAGCGGCGGTTCCAGTTCTTCGGCATCTGCGTGCCGCCGCCTGTCAGTGCCTTGACGACGACTTTGACCATGTCCTCGCCGATCACCTTCCGGAGACCCACCTTCTCGGCGTTCTCCGATGGGACGTTGACCGTCATGTCGTTGTGCAGGATCTTGATCGTCAGGTACTCGCGCTTCTCGCCGAGCACCTCTCGCTTTTCCTTCTTTACGACCGTGCCTGCCCCGTGGTGTGGATACACCACCTTGTCGCCGACTTTGTACAAGCCCGCCCCTTTCCGTCCTTATTTGACCGCGAAGCCGGCGGGGTTCTTCCGCCGGCCGAGGTGGACCAGTCTACCAAAAGGCGCTGGAAATGGCCACTTTTCGGTCATTTTCCCTGCTAAGCAGCCCTTTCCCGGAGGAGCGGAGCGCAGAGGGCGAGCAAAATGGCCATGGCGCAAAGGAACAGAAAGCCGCCCCGGAGGCTGGAGGCGCCCGAGACGGCGCCGATCAGGGGCGGCCCGACGAGGAACCCGAGGTAGCCGAGGATCGCGACGGTGGACACGGCCGAGCCCCTTCCACCCGCCCCGCCCAGCCGCCCGGCGACGCCGAAGAGGGTCGGAGCGGAGAGCGCCAGCCCGCCGCCGGCGATCACGAACCCGGCGAGCGCGACCAACGAGTGCCTCGCGGTCGCAGAGACGACGAGCCCGGCCGCGGCGGCCACGCCTGCGAAGAGCATGCGTGCGAACACCGAGGGTTGCTCGACCCGTTGCGACAGCAGGCGCCCTGTCGCCATGGCGGCCGCGAACAGTCCCGGCCCCAGTCCGCTCACGGCCGGGCCGGTGTCGAGCGTGCGCTCGAGGAAGAGGGCGCTCCACCCTTCGAGCCCGCTCTCGACGACGAAAGCCACTGCGAGCACCCCGCCGACGACAAGCAGCGGCCGTGCAAGTCGGGCGCGCCGGCGCGCCGGCTCGGCCGGCGCCGACGGCGCGAGGTTGAACACCGTCGTGAGCAGCACGAGCACCGCGACGCCGCCGAGGATCCACGACGGGTGCGCGCCTGCACGACGGAGGAGCCCAGCCCCGATCCCGCCGCAGAGCACCCCGATCGAGAACGCCCCGTGCAGACCGTCCATGACCCGCACCTGATGCCGGGCCTCGATCGTCGCGGCCTGCGCGTTGATCGCCACGTCCAGCGCCCCGGTTCCCACGCCTACGAATGCCAGTGCCGCAGAGAGCGCGGGAACGGAGTGAGTCAGGCCCGGGAAGGCAGTCGCAACGCCGAAAGTTGCCAACGCGACCGGGACGAGACGCGCGCCGAACAGGTCGGCAAGTCTTCCGGCCGCGAGCATCGACGGCAGAGAGGCAACCGCGACGCAGAGCAAAGCGAGCCCGAGCTGTGCATCGCTTGCGCCGGTCTGCCGCTGGATCGCGGGAAGGCACGCGGCCCACGAGCCCCAGTACAGCCCGAACACCGCAAAGGCCGCGGCGAGCGGTCGAGCGTGGCTCAGAGTTCTGAGGCACTGCTTGCAGTGCCGGCCATAGAGGTCGTGCGGGCTTTGCCCGCGCGACCGTCTTTCCCAACAAGCTTGTGTGCGACCACGACTGAGCGAATTCTGGCGCTAGAGCTGCAGATACCTATCGACGAGATTGTGCTCCTGCAGGCGCCGGAGCCCTTCGCGGATCTCTTTTGCGCGCACGCTGCCGACGCCGTTGATCGCCTCGAGGTCGCGCTGAGACGCGCGGACGATCGCCTCGAGGTCGCCGAGGTCGGCGACGACTTTCTTGACGACCTGCTCGGGCAGCCGCGGGATGTGCGACAGGATCCTGTAGCCACGCGGCGCCACAGAGTGATCGAGCGGGTTGACGTCGCGCGGACAGCCGAGCAGCTCGGCGAGCCGCTCGACCTCGAGTAGTTGCCGGTACGGAAGTGCGTGCAGCCCCTCGAGCGCGAGCTCCGCACGCGGCCCCGCGCCGTGGGCGTGGTAGTCGTGGACGACGGCGCTTCGCTCTGCCGGCACCTCGCCGATGAGCTCGTGTAACTGCATGCGGATCAACCGCGCCTCGGCGCCGAGCTCGACGCAGTCGCGCTCGATCTCCGCCGCCATGCGCGTCGTCATCTCTGCGCGCTGCAGGACGACGATGACGTCGTCGAGGACGACGGCGTTCTGGAACTCGAGCGCCGTCAGCCGCGTCAGGACCTGATCGAGGCGCTGCCGGTACGTCTCGAGCGTCGCGAGCGCCTGGTTCGTCTTCGCGAGCACGTCCGGCACCGCGCCTAGCTGGTACCGCGCCTGCGCGACGTATACCGAGATCGTCGAGCGCTGCTGCGAGATCGAGACGACGAGAGCGCCCGTCTGCTTCGCGACCCGCTCGGCCGTGCGATGGCGCGTTCCGGTCTCGGCCGACGGGATCGTCGGGTCGGGCATCAACTGGACGTTCGCGTACGCGATCTTCGTCAGCGTCGGATTGACGATGATCGCGCCGTCCATCTTCGCGAGCTCATAGAGGAACTGCGGCGTGAAGGGCTGGTCGAGCCGCATGCCGCCCGAGTAGAGGAACGAGAGCTCGGCGGGATCACCGACCACGATCAGCGCGCCCTCGTGCGAGCGAATCACATCGTCGATCGCCTGCCGGAGCTCCGTCCCTGGCGCGATCCGGGCGAGCGCGTCCAGAAGCTGCGGGTCGCGGCGCGGATCGTCCTCGGAAGGCGTGCGCATGAAGCCGAGGGCGGTGGCGGCATGTGACTCCGGCATCGAGATAAGTGTGCCAGGTCAACCAGCGAGCTCAGGCTCGGGCGCCGGGACGTCGCGCCGGCTGGCGGTTGCGACCACGAGCCCGACGAGGATGCACCCCGCACCCGCGAGCTGCAGCCACGACGGGGACTCGCTCAGGATCAGCGCCGCGAACAGCACCGAACAGACGGGCTGGAACGTCAGCAAGACCGACGTCGTGACCGCCGGCAGCCGCGGCAGCGACGTCGAGATGAGGAGCCAACCGAGGACCTGCGAGGAAAGCGCCAGCAGGATCAGCCAGCCGAGCGCGGCCAAGGAAGGGGTCAGATCGAGGTCGCCGACGACTGCGCCGATC
>DATFTK010000012.1:0-14985 GCA_035262005.1 Gaiellaceae bacterium
TGACCTGGACGTCGTCGCCCATCGAGTCGTCGATGACGGCTCCGAAGATGACGTTCGCGTTCTGGTCGGCCGCGCCGGTCACGACCTCGGCCGCCTCGTTCACCTCGAACAGCCCGATCTCGGAGCCGCCGGTGACGTTCAGGAGGATTCCGGTCGCGCCCTCGATCGACGCCTCCAGCAGCGGTGAGGAGACGGCCGAGCGCGCCGCCTCCGCCGCGCGGTTCTCCCCAGAGGCGCGGCCGATCCCCATCAGCGCGGAACCCGCGTCGCGCATGATCGTGCGCACGTCGGCGAAGTCGAGGTTCACGAGCCCCGGCTCGGTGATCAGGTCGGTGATGCCCTGCACGCCTTGGCGAAGGATGTCGTCGGCCATCCGAAACGCGTCGACGACCGAGGTTTGGCGCTCGACGACCTGGAGCAGGCGGTCGTTCTCGATCACGATCAACGTGTCGACGCGGTCGCGCAGCTGGTCGATCCCGCGCTCGGCCTGCTCCGCGCGCTTGCGGCCCTCGAACCCGAACGGACGTGTGACGACACCGACGGTGAGCGCGCCGATCTCCTGGCCGATCTCCGCGACGATCGGAGCGCCGCCGGTGCCGGTACCGCCCCCTTCGCCGGCGGTGATGAAGACCATGTCCGCGCCCTTCAGCGCCTCCTTCAGCTCGTCGCGGCTCTCCTGGGCCGCGGCGAGCCCGATCTCAGGGTCGGCGCCGGCGCCGAGGCCGCGAGTGACTTCCGCGCCAACCTGGATCTTGATGTCGGCGTCCGCCATCAGCAGCGCCTGCGCGTCGGTGTTCACGGCGATGAACTCGACGCCGGAAAGGCCCGCGTCGACCATCCGGTTGACCGCGTTCGTCCCGCCGCCGCCGACACCGGCGACCTTCAAGACCGCGAGGTAGTTGCCTGTCTGGTTCATGTGTTCAAGGGTTGCTCGACCTCAAGCTGTGGTGGAGCTTTGGGGCTTCGGAGCTCTGCCTCCGCTCGAGGGTACGCACACGTCAGCGCGCTGTCAACGGCGACAACCCTCAACCTCAACCTCCGGGTTGAGGGTTGCGACCGGCGACCGGCCGCTCCGGGACGGCGAGATCCAGGTAGTCCGGCCCACCTGCGGACGGCAGCGCCAGGGACGGCACGATGCGGTGCGCGATCGCGATCTTCAACTGGAGATCGACGGGCGCGCCCAGGCGGAGCTCCAGTCCGCCGCGCATTCCGAGCGTGATCTCGCCGTCGAGAGCCCGAACGAACGTGACTCGGCCGGGAAAGCCGCTGCCGACGAATGCGGCGAGCGAGCGCGCGGCTAGACCGCCGTCCTGGCCGCCGAGGAACGAGCCGAGGCCGATCTCCGTCGTCGCCGGGAGCCAGATCCGCGGCAGCTCGCGATGGGTGCCGCGCTCGACGGGAGCGATGACGCGGCCCCGAGCGGAGACGAGGAACGAGTCGGGCCCCCGGCGCACGATGGCGACGGGGAGCTCCGGAACGACGCGGACGAGCAGCGTGTGCGGAAAGGCGCGGTCGACACTCGCCGAACGTACGGCCGGGAGCCGGGCGACGCTCTGCTCGACTGACGCGGCGTCGACACCCACGAGGCTTCGGCCGTCGTAGCGGCTGAGCTCCTGCCGAATCTCGGCGGCTAGAGCGGGCGCCGCGCCCTCGACGCTGACCGTTTGGACCGCGAACATCGAGGTCTCGCGCGCGAGCCCGTACAGCCCGGCGGCAATCAGGACGAGCGCGAAACCGATCAGCGTCGACCGCCCGGACGGCACGTAGCGGGCGATGCCCGCGGGGCGGGCGCGCGGGAGCGGGAGCACCTTCTCTGCCACCCCCGGGACTTCGCCGCGTCCTGAACGGGTCCTACTTCAGTTCGGGCAGTTCGAGCTCCCCGAGGAAGACGACCTCGTGCTCGAGGTCGACGCCGTATTGCTCCCAGGCGCGGCGGCGCGCCTCGGCCATGAGGGCGAGTGCGTCCGCCGAGCGCGCGCCGTCGGCGTTCTCGATGAAGTTCGCATGCCGCGGCGAGATCTGCGCGCCGCCGATGCGGTAGCCCTTGAGCCCGCACGCCTCGAGCATCCGGCCGGCGCTCAGCTCGTGCTCCGGGTTTTTGAAGACGCTGCCGTATGTCCGCTTGTTCGTGGGCTGCGCTGCCTTGCGCTGCGCCTGGAGGTCCGCGACGAGTGCCTTGATCTCCGCGGCTGGACGGGGCGTCAGCCGAAACTCGACCTCGGCGACCACCTGCCCGGGCCGCAGGCCGGACCGACGGTACTCGAGGCCGAGCTCGTCTCGGACGCGCCAGCTCGAGCCGCGGGCGTCGACGATGAGTGCGCGCTCGAGGATGCCGGCCCAGTCGCCGCCGTAGGCGCCCGCGTTCATGCGCACGCCGCCGCCGGCGGTGCCTGGAATCGCGCACGCGAACTCGAACCCGCCCAGCCGGGCTGCGCGGGCGCGGTGCAGTGCGACCGCGTTCGCCGCGCCGCCGCCCGCTACGAGCAGGTCGTCGCGGACCTCTGTCCGCGCGAGCTTCCCCGCGAGCTTCAGCACAAGCCCGTCGAAGCCGGCGTCCGCGACCAGGAGGTTCGAGCCGAGACCGACCACCGCGACCCCCAGCTCGTGCTCGCTGGCATACGCGAGCGCCGACTGAAGCTCGCTCAGCGTTTCCGGCCGCGCGAACGCCGCCGCGGGCCCGCCGGTGCCGAGAGTCGTGAAGCGCGAGAGCACGACGTCCCGATCGATGTTCATGCGAGCAACTCCAGCAGCAGCGGCGCGGCGCGATCGACATCGCCGGCACCGATCGTGAGCGCACGGTCGCCACTTCGTGCATGTGTGGCGAGGAAACGCACTCCGTCCACGGGCGCCGGCGTCCACGCGAGCGGCATCCCCGGGCGCCGTTCCGCAAGTGCGTCGACGACGAGCTTGCCGCTCACGCCGGCGAGCGGCTCCTCACGTGCGGCGTACACGTCGGTGACCGCGACGACGTCGGCACCGGCGAGCGCGGCGGCCAACTCCGAGGCGAGGTGGCGCGTGCGTGAGTAGAGGTGCGGCTGGAAGACGACGAGCAGCCGCCCGTCCGTGCGGGCGCCGGCGAGCGTCGCCGCGATCTCCGCCGGGTGGTGCGCATAGTCGTCGTAGACCTCGACGCCGCGTACCTCTCCGCATCGCTCGAGGCGGCGTCCAGCTCCTGCGAACTCCGCGAGCACTGGGGCGATGTCGCCATGGTCGAGCCCGATCCGCTCGAGCGCGACGAGCGCACATGCAGCGTTGCGGCGATTGTGCTCACCGGGCAGCGCCAGCGGTCCCTCGTAGAGCGGCAGCTTCTCGCCCCGCACGACGTCCGGAACCTCGGCGAGCCACTCGTCGAACAGCGCCTCGACCTCGGCCTTGGAAGCAAACGTCGAATGGTGGTCGAGATCGACGTTCGTGACGACCGCGAGCCGCGGACGTAACGCCGCGATCGTGCGGTCGGACTCGTCGCCCTCCACGACGAGCCAGCCGTTGCCGGTCCCTGCGTTGCCGCCGAGCTGTGGGATCTCGGCACCGATCAGCCAGGCCGGATCGCGTCCAAGCCGCTCGAGACAAAACGCGATCATTCCGGCCGTGGTCGTCTTGCCGTGCGCCCCGGCGACGACGACGGCGTCGCGGAGCGAGACGAGCTCTGCGAGCAGCTCGGCTCGCGTTCGACCGGCGACACGGTCGGCGAACGCAGTCGACACGAACACCTCCCAGCCGGGCGGAGGCTCGGGCGGGTCGTCGGCGATCGTGACGTCGATCCCTGCGAGATGCTCCAAGTAGGGGGTTCGGACGCGGTCCCAGCCGCGCACCTCCGCGCCCCACTCCCGCGCGAGCAGCGCGTAGGCGCTCATGCCCGCGCCGCCGATGCCGGCGATCCAGAGACGCCGGCCCTCAAGCGGCGAGGGCAAGCAGCTCCTCGGCGATCTCGTCCGCAGCGTTTGGACGCGCGACGCGGAGCATCGCCGCAGACAGCTCGTGCAGCCGCGCCGGATCGTCCAGCAGCGAGCGGACGATCTCGGGCGCCCGCGCCGCCTCGTCCTCGGGCACGACGACCGCGGCTCCCGCAGCTTCGAAGTAACGCGCGTTCTTTGCCTGGTGGTCGCCGGTCGCGAAGGATCCGGGGATCAGCACCGCCGGCTTCCCCGCCGCGGCCAGCTCCCAGACCGAGCCGCCGGCACGCGCGAGGACGAGATCGCTCGCACCGAGCGCCGCGCCGAACTCCTCGGTGAAGGCGTAGAGGCGGTAGTCCGGTCGCACCACACGCGGGACGAGCCGGTCGTAGTCGCGCGTGCCACTCAGGTGCAAGACTGCGGGCGGGCCCTTTCGGCCGAAGGCGTCCATGGCGAGGTCGTTCAGCAGCGTCGCGCCGAGTGAGCCGCCGAAGACGAGCAGGGCCAGCCCGTCGCGCGGCAGGCCGAACAGCTGCCGCGCCTCCTCTTGCGGAACGGCCCGCGACCGCGCCGGGATCGGCCTGCCGGTCACGCGATACTTCGGCCCGTCGCGACCGTCGATCGGAAACGCCAAGAAGACGCGCTCCGCGAACGGCGCCGCGAGCCTGTTCGCGAGGCCCAGATAGGCATCCGCCTCCATCAGAGCGGCAGGAATGCGCAGGCGAGACGCCGCGTACACCATCGGGCCGCCCACATAGCCGCCGCCGCCGAGCACGACATCGGGCCGTCGCGCGCGCAAGATCCGTTTGCACGCGCGCGGTGCGGCCCCTGCGAGCAGGAGCGAGCGAGCGAGCGCAAGCGACGGGCGGCGCGGCAAGCCGGAGATGCGAAACGTGTCGAGCTCGTAGCCGGCTTCAGGAACGAGCTGCGCCTCGATGCGATCCGGCGACCCGGCGAACGTCACCTGCACGCCGCGCCGCTGCAGCGCCTCCGCGACCGCGAGCGACGGCGCGACGTGTCCCGCCGTTCCCCCGGCCGCGATCAGGCACCGCAGCTGTCGCACGTGCTCCACCCCCGGCGATGTTAAGGAGGACACCGACGGCGAGCAGCGTGACGATGAGGCTGGAGCCGCCGTAGGAGATCAGCGGCAGTGGGATCCCGGTGAGCGGCGCAAGCCCGAGCACGGCCGCGAGGTTGATCACTGCCTGCCCGCTCACGAGGGCGACGACGCCCACGGCGAGGCGCTTGCCGAACGGGTCCTTGCAGTTGAGCGCGACGCGCAGCCCGGCCCAGGCGAAGACGACGAAGGCCGCCAGGACCGCGGCGACGCCGACGAGCCCGAGCTCCTCGCCGATCACGCCGAGGATCATGTCCGTGTGCGCCTCCGGCAGATAGTTGACCTTCGCCACGCCGTGACCGAGGCCGACGCCGAAGGGCCCGCCCGAGCCGAGCGAGATCAGCGCCTGGACCGTCTGGAAGCCGGCGCCCTGGGGATCCTTCCACGGGTCGATGAAGCTGAAGATGCGCGCGCGGCGATACGGCTCGAACCAGATCGCCAGCAGTCCGAGCGACGCGGCGATGCCGCAGGCCCAGGCGAGCGTCGTACCCGGGGTGCCAGACACGACGAGCACGGCAAGCAGGACGAGCACGAGCGCGATCGCGGTGCCCAGGTCGGGCTCCGCCAGGATGAGCAGGCAGAAGAGCCCCAGCAGCAACCCGATCGGCCGCCAGAGCTCCCTCAACGTGCGCGGCGCCGGCCGCCGCGAGAGATACGCCGCCGCCCAGACGGCGATTGCGAGCTTCGCGAGCTCCGACGGCTGGAACGTCGCCGGCCCGAGCTCGATCCAGCGACGCGCGCCGTTGATGCGCGCGCCGATCACGAGCACCGCGAGGCAGCCGGCGAGCGCGGTCAACACGAGTGCCGGCGCGAGCGGGCGCAGCCGGCGGTAGTCGAATCGTGAGGCGGCCATCATCAGGATGAGCCCGAAGAGCGCGTAGCCGCCCTGCTTCTTCAGGTAGGACATCGGGTCGGTCTGCGCGAGCGCCGCCGGCGCCGACGTCGCGCTGTACACCATCACGAGCCCGAACGCGACGAGACCGAGCGTGACGAACACGAGCAGGTGCGACTCGAGCTGCCCCTTTTTCACCAGAGCTCTCCGACGAGACGGCGGAAGGTGTCGCCCCGGTCCTCGTAGTCGCGGAACTGGTCGAAGCTCGCGCATGCGGGCGAGAGCAGCACGACGTCACCGGGCTCGGCTGCTCCGGCGGCAGCGCCGACGGCCGTCGCCAGGTCGCCCGAGCGGCGATAGAGACGACCCGCGCGGCCGAGCGCCGCGGCGAGCTGCTCGCTCGCCTCACCGATCAGGTCGATCGAGCGGACGCTCGCCGGCAGCGACTCCGCCAGCTCGTCGAAGGACTCACCCTTGAGCGAGCCGCCCAGGATCAGCCGCAGTGGCTGACCCGCATACGCGGCGATCCCGCGGCGCGCGGCTCCCGTGTTCGTCGCCTTCGAGTCGTTGACGTAGCGCACGCCGTCGATCTCGGCGACGAGCTCGAGGCGGTGCTCGACGCCGCGGAACGTGCGCAACGCGTCGGCGATCGCCTGGTCGCCGATACCCGCGGCTCGCGCGGCCGCGGTCGCCGCCGCGGCGTTCTCGCGGTTGTGCGTGCCTGGGATGAGCGGCTCGGCCGGCAGCTCGTCGCCCGCGTCGAAGTCGACGTGCGCGGCTCCGCCGGGAATCGCGCCGAACCCGAGCGGAATGACGGCGACGTCCGCCTCGGTTTGGTTCTCGAACAGCCGCAGCTTCGCCGCGCGGTATGCATCGAAGGTGCCGTGCCGGTCGAGATGGTCCGGCTCGAGGTTGAGCAGTACGCCGATGCGCGGACGAAAGCGGTGCACGTCCTCGAGCTGAAAACTCGAGAGCTCGCAGACGATCCACGCCTCCTCCTCGATCGCTCCGTCGAGCGCCGTCACGGGCCGGCCGACATTGCCGGCGACGGCGACCGGCCGCTCAGCCGCCCGAAAGATCGCGCCGAGCAGCTCGCTCGTCGTCGTCTTCCCGTTGGTGCCAGTCACGCCGAGGAACGGGTTGCGCAGGAGGCGGAAGCCGAGCTCGACCTCGCTCCAGATCTGGATTCCGCGCTCGCGGGCGGCTGCGGGCAGCGGCGACTCGCCCGGCACGCCGGGGCTCTTGACGAGCAAGTCGACTCCGTCGAGCAACCGATCATCCTCTCTCCCCAGGTGGACTTCGACACCCGCGTCGACAAGCCTTCCGGCGTCGAGGGCCTCGGAGCGGTCGACGGCGACCGTCGGGACGCGGTGGCGTGCAAGTGCCAGACACGCGGCCTGGCCCGAACGGGCCAGGCCGACGACGAGGGCGCGGCGCGGAAGTCTCACCGCCGCAGCACCCGCGCCAGTTCGCGCTCGGCAAGTGGCGTCGGCGCGGGCCCGACCACCTCGTCGACGCTTGCGTCGGGCAGCGGCAGCACCTCGGCGCAGCCGATCAGATAGGAGACGTTCGGCGCACGTGTCCGTGCACGCGCCTCCTCGAGCGCGTCCACCGACTCGTCGACGACGAGCACGTCGCCGTCCGGCGCGACGCGTTCCGCGAGCGCGGTCGGATCGTGCGCGCCGATCGCGAGAACGGTGGTCAGTGGCGGAAGAACGTGAAGTCGCGGTAGAAGAGGGCGAAGCCGAGGGCGCAGAGGATTGCGGTGATGATCCAGAAGCGCACCATGATCTTCGTCTCGGACCACGCCTTCATCTCGAAGTGGTGGTGAATTGGTGCCATCAGGAAGACGCGCCGGTGGAAGTACTTGAACGAGATCACCTGGATGATCACCGACAGTGCCTCGATCAGGAAGATGCCGCCGATCAGGAGCAGGAGCGAGATCGTCTTCGTGAAGATCGCCATCGCGGCGAGCGCGCCGCCGATCGCGAACGAGCCGGTGTCGCCCATGATCACTTCGGCGGGAAACGCGTTGTACCAGAGGAACCCGATCGCAGCCCCGATCAGCGCCGCGCCGACGATCGCGAGGTCCAGCCGGCTGTCGAAACGATGGTTTGGGTTCCCCGAACGGATGTACGTCACGACCGAGATCGCGGTGAACGTGATCAGCGCGATGATCCCCGTCCCTGCGGCCATGCCGTCGATCCCGTCGGTGAGGTTGACGCCGTTGACCGTTCCGGCGATGACGAGGAAGAGCAGGACGTACCAGCCGTAGGAGAGCTGCACGTTCCAGTGCACGACCGGAATGAACACGCTCGTTGGCAGGTGCTGGTGCTGCGCGGCGAAGCCGACGCCGACCGTGATCAGCGCCAGCAGAAGGAGCTTCCAGCGCCCGCGCAGGCCGAGCGAGCGGCGGTGCGTGAGCTTGATGAAATCGTCGAGGAAGCCGATCGCCCCGCACGCGAGCGTCACGAACAGGACGGTCAGCGCCGGGACCTTGTACTTCGAGACGGCGAGGAACGCGACAGTCGCGACGACGAGGATCAGCAGCCCGCCCATCGTCGGCGTGCCCTGCTTGAGCTGGTGGGCCTCCGGTCCCTCCTCGCGGATGTGCTGGCCGAACTCGTTCCGGCGTAGGAACGCAATGAACTTCGGACCGATGATGATCGAGAGGATCATCGCGATCACTCCCGCGGCGAGGACGCGGATCACGCGGTCGTCAGCTCTGTCAGGGCCGTGGCGACTGCCTCGAGGCCGACCGCTCGCGAGGCCTTGACGAGGACCGCGTCGCCGGGACGGACGACCTCGGGGAGTTCGCGGACGGCCTCGTGCACGTTCGGCACCCACCTGCCTGGCACGCCGCCGTCGAGGTAGCCGCGCGCGAGCTCGCCGACGGCGAGCAGCTCATCGACCCCGAGCGCCGCGGCTGCCTCTCCCACCTCGTGGTGATACGACGGCGCAGTCCGGCCGAGCTCGGCCATGTCGCCGAGGATCGCGACGCGGCGCCGGTCACCCGCCCGCTCCGCGAGGTATGTGAGCGCGGCAAGCATCGAGACAGGGTTCGCGTTGTAGGCGTCATTGATCAGAAGGCCGCCGCCGGGGAGCTCGTCCTCGTCTCCCCGCCAACGCGAGAAGTCGACGTCGACTCGCACGGGCCGCGGGAGACCGAGAGCGTCGAGCGCGGCAAGTGCAGCCACGGCGTTCTGCGACTGATGTCGTGCCGTCAAGTTGAAGCTGACGCCTGCGACCTCGGTGCGGCCGTCGGTGACCGCGGCGTCCGGTTCGCCGAGGCGCACGACGTGAATGTCGTCGCGGGCAACCGGAAAGTCGGCCGGGACGATTGCCGTGCCGCCCGGTGGAAGGGCATCGACGAGCTCCCCTTTTGCGCGCCGCACCCCGTCCAGCGAGTCGACCAGCTCGAGATGGACGGGACCGATGTTGGTGATGACGCCGATGTCCGGGCGCGCAATCTCACACAGAGTTGCGATCTGTCCGAAGCCGCGCATCGCGAGCTCGAGGATGCAGACTTCGGTGTCGCGCTCGAGACGGCACAGTGTGAGCGGGACCCCGATCTCGTTGTTGTAGCTCGCTTCAGCGGCGATCGTCCGCGCCGACGGCATGCACAGGGCTGCGAGGATGTCTTTCGTCGAGGTCTTGCCCATCGAGCCGGTGATGCCGACGACCCGCGCCGTGCTCCGCTGGCGAACGGCTCGCGCGATCTCGGCGAGCGCGGCGAATGCATCGTCCGGAACGAGTGTCGCGGCGGCACCGCGTCCGCGCGCGTCCGAGCGAAACTCCTCGCCACGCCCGACGGCAACGAAGAGGTCTCCGGGCGCGATCCGACGGGAGTCGACCTGCACACCTGTGAACTCGACACCCGCCGCATCGACGCGGCCGAGTCCGTCGAGTAACGCTATCTCGAGCGGAATCACGCCGGTGCCCTGAGGCGTCGCAACGCGTCGCGCGCAACCTCGCGGTCGTCGAAGGGAAGCTTCCTGCCAGCGATCTCCTGCCCCTGCTCGTGCCCCTTCCCGGCGATTACGACGACGTCACCTTCGCGCGCCTGCTCGAGCGCACGCTCGATTGCGCGGCGCCGGTCGAGCTCGACGTCGAGGTCGAGCAGGCCGACCACGTCGGCAGCGATCGCGACGGGGTCCTCGCTCCGCGGATTGTCGGAGGTGACGAGCGCGACGTCGGCAAGCTCGGCGACGACCCGTCCCATCAGCGGCCGTTTGTCCCGGTCGCGGTCGCCCCCGGCGCCGAAGACGCAGATGACGCGTCCGCGCGCGAGCTCCCGCGCGGACTGTAGCGCCGCCTGCAGCGCTCCCGGCGTGTGTGCGTAGTCCACGAGGACGGTGAACGGCTGGCCTTCGTCGACCGCGTCGAAGCGCCCCGGGACGCGGTCGACCGCCTCGAGGCCGCGCTTGATCGTCGGATCGTCGATGCCGAGCGCACGCGCGGCGGCAGCGGCGGCGCGGGCATTCTCGACGTTGAAGCTGCCGGGGAGCTTCAGATCGACATCTGCAAGCTCGCCGCCGGCCCTGAAGGTGACGGCGTCCCGGAACTGCTGGACGAGACGCGCGCCGTAGGGGTCATCAGCGTTGACGACCGCCCGCTCCGCCTGCGCGAACAGACGCCGCTTTGCCTCGAAGTACTCATCCATCGTGCCGTGGAAGTCGAGGTGGTCCTGCGTCAGATTCGTGAACACGAGCACCGCGAAACGCGTGCCGTCGAGCCTGCCCTTCACGGACGCCATCGATGTCGCCTCCATCACGCAGGTGCGGTCGCCGGCCTCGATCATTTCGCGGAAGAGCCGCTGCAGGTCGATCGACTCGGGCGTGTTCAATCCGGCAGGTTGCGAGCGGCCACCGACCCGCCGCTCGACGTTCGTCAGCAGGCCGGGCCGTTCCCCGGCCGCGTCGAGAATCGACCAGAGCAGGTATGCCGTCGTGGTCTTGCCGTTCGTGCCGGTGACGGCGAGGACACGGAGCTCCGCGGTCGGGTCGCCGAAGAAGACGACCGCCGCACGCGGCATGGCTGCGCGGACACTGCGGACGACGAGCTGCGGAACGTCGAGGTCGAGCCGCCGCTCGACGACGAGCGCCGCCGCCCCCGCCGTGACGGCCTCGGCAGCCAGCTCGTGGCCGTCGACACGAGCGCCCGGGATGCAAAAGAAGAGAGAGCCGCGCGGCACCTCCCGTGCGTCGTACGCCAGCTCGCGGATCTCGACGGCAGCGCCTCCAACGACGTCGGTCGGAGCGAGCGCAGCGATGAGCCGCTCCAGCTGCATATCGGCGACCAAGTCTAGTGACGGCTCCTGCGGGTGTTCCGTGTACACCCGAGAAACCGGGTCCCACCACGCCCGCCCACCAACACACTACGGCGAAACGTCTTACGTGTCCGAGCCTGGAACGTGGCGGATGTGTGACGGCTAGCCGGTCGGCGCGTTGGTTGGCGCGTCGGGCGGGACCTCGAGGTACTGCAGGTCGAAGCGTGCGATCTGCTGGAACGCAGGCGCCGCCACGACGCCGCCCCAGATCGCGTTCTGTGGCTCGTCGACCATCACGAGGATTACGAGCCGCGGCCGCGATGCCGGGACGATCCCGACGAACGAGGCTACGTAGCGTCCTGTTGCGTAGCCGCCGTGGGAGTCCGGCTTCTGGGCCGTTCCTGTCTTGCCGGCGACCTGGTACCCGGGCATCGCGGCGTAGGTTCCCGTTCCCTCCGCGACGACGTCCTTGAGCATCAGCATCAGCTGCGAGGCCACCTGGGGCGAGACGAGCCGGTGCCGCTGCAGCGACGGCCGGCCGCCCCCGGAGACGTGGTCGACGAGATGGGGCCGCGACCAGACCCCGCGGTTCGCGATCGCCGCGTACGCGGCGGCCATCTGGACGGGCGTCACGGCGATTCCCTGGCCAATCGGGACGTTCCCGATCGTCGAGCCGGACCACTTGTCGGGCGGGAGGACGATGCCGGGGCTTTCGCCCGGATAGTCGATCCCCGTCACGCGGCCGAACCCAAAGCGCGAGATCCAGGACGACAGCCGGGTGCGTCCGACCATCTCGGCGAGCTCGATCGCGCCGATGTTGGACGAGTGCGCGAGGATTTGTGCAACCGAGTAGTTGACGGTGCCCCTTGGCTCAGCGTCGTGGATCACGCGGTCGGCGACCCGCAACGAGTACGGCAGCGTGAACCGCGTCGACGGCGAGACGAGGTGCTCGGAGAGTGCAGCTGCGACGGTGATGAGCTTGAACGTCGATCCAGGCTCGTACGTGTCCGTGACCGTGCGGTTTCGCTGCAGGTCGCGTGGTGCCGACGGGTAGCGGTTCGCGTTGTAGCCGGGCTGCACCGCCATTGCCAACACGCCGCCGGTGCGCGGGTCGAGGACGACGGCGCTCGCGCTCTTCGCGTGCCATTTCTCTACGGTCTGACGCAGCACCTCCTCCGCGTTGGCCTGGATGCTGTGGTCGACGGTGAGGAAGACATCACGACCCGGTCGTTCGGGTCGCTGTTGCTGCACGTCGATGACGCGGCCCGCCGGATCCTTGACGATCGTCTCCTGCCCGGCGCGTCCCGAAAGCTGATGATCGAACTGCAACTCGAGCCCGGCAAGGCCGTTGCCGTCGATGCCGACGTACCCGAGCACCTGTGCCGCGACGGAGCCCTGCGGATAACTCCGACGTTCCTCCGGATAGAAACCGAAGCCCGCGATCTTCAGCCGCTGGAGCGCCGCGGCCTGTGCCGGGTCGGCCTCCCGTTCGATGTACACGAAGCCACGCGTTTGATCCGCGAGCTCTGGATAAACCCTGTTGGCATCGAGCCCGAGCGTCTGCTCGACTGCAGCCGCAGCAGCGTGCGGATTCGCGATCTGCTTGGGGTTGGCGTACACGGTCGTCGCGCGCTCGCCGAGCCCCAGCTCGATCCCCGTCCGGTCGTAGAGCGTCCCGCGGCTCGCCGGCAGCGCCACGGTCTCGCGATGCTGCGTCTGTCCGAGCCGTGCAAGGGACGACGCGCGCACGCCCTGGAGCCACGTCGCACGCAGCAGCAGCCCGGCGAATGCGAACGTCAGGACGGCGAGCAGAAGCCTGATCCGCCGGTTGACGAGGCGGTTCACGCGCGAGGCCCCGCTAGTGGGGCAGCGTCACGTAGGACGTCTGATCCGGCGTCGCCTGGACGTAGCCCAGCCGCTTGGCGGCGAGGCGCTGAATGCGCGGCGCCGATGCCTGACTCGAGAGCTGCACCGAGAGCGCGGCGTTCTGTGCGCGCAGGTCGGCCCGCTCGCGGGCGAGCCGGTCGAGCTGCATGTTGAGGCGCAGGACGGCGACGTTCAGCGCCACGACACCGGCGAGCAGCACCGCAACAACGCCGATCCAGACGACACCGCCGGCCACCCGCCGCTGCGGTCGTTTGACCGCCCGTGGAGCGGGCCGCGGTTTCGGTTGCGGCCGTTCGGCTTCGGCAGCCCAGGTTGCCACTCAGACCTTCACTCCCACGCGGAGGCGGGCGGAAGACGCACGCGGGTTGGCCGCCGTCTCTCGCGCGCTCGGCCGGATCGCCTTGCGCGAGGCCGACCGCAGCTGCGGCTCCTTGCCGCAGACACAGACCGGGAAGTCGGGGGGGCAGTCGCAGCCGCGCTCGAGGTCGCGCATGAAGCGTTTCACGATCCGGTCCTCGAGCGAGTGGAAGCTGATCACGGCGAGGCGACCGCCCGGCCGGAGCATCGCGAATGCCGCCGGCAGCGCCGCCTCGAGCGAGCCGAGCTCGTCGTTCACGGCGACGCGCAGCGCTTGGAAGACGCGCTTGGCCGGATGTCCGTCGCCGAAGCGCGCGGGCGCGGGAATCGCGGTCTTGATCGTCTCGACGAGATCGCTCGTCCGCTCGAAGCGCTGCTCCTTGCGGCGGCGCACGATCGCGCGCGCGATCTGCTTCGCGTAGCGCTCCTCGCCGTACCGTCTGAAGATCGTCGCGAGGTCCCGTTCCGACGCCTCGTTGACGATGCCGGCAGCCGTCACGTCGGCGGACGGGTCCATGCGCATGTCGAGCGGCGCGTCGACTGCATACGAGAAGCCGCGCTCGGGCCGGTCGATCTGCATCGACGACACGCCGAGGTCGAGCAGAATCGCGTCCGCCTCGACCCCGTTCTGTGCGAGCTGCTCCAGCACGACTGCGAAGTCACCGCGCAGGAACCGCGTCTGCGCGCGTGTGCGCTTCGCGAGCCGGTCGAAGTACACACGCGCACCCGGGTCGCGATCGATCCCGATCAGCTTGCCCCGGCCACCCAGGTCGGCGGCGAGCAGCGATGCGTGCCCGCCGGCGCCGAAGGTCGCGTCGACGACTGTCTCGCCCGGGTGCACCGCGAGCAGCTCCCGGATCTCTTCGGGGAGGACAGGGACGTGGTCAGTCGCGCTGGTCTGCAAGGCGTTCGGCAACATCCTCCGCGCTCCCTTCGACTTCGGCCAGTTCCGTCCGCCAGGCGGCACGGTCCCAGATCTCGAGGTGGTCGTGGACACCGGCGACGACGACTTCCCGGCCCAGCTTCGCGTGCTCGAGGAGCTGGGCGGGAATCATCACGCGGCCCTGTTTGTCGAGGTCGGCCTCGGCCGCCCCCGAGAAGAAGAAGCGCTGGATCCGCCGCCCTTCCTGGCTGAGCGGATCCATCGAGGCGAGTCGAGACTCGACGAGTCGATCCCAATCCGCACGACGGTAGGCGTACAGGCAGCCGTCGAGGCCTCGCGTGACGACCACACCGTCCTGGAAGGCTTCTCGGAACTTGGCCGGAAGAGTGAGACGGTTTTTGTCATCGATCGTGTGGTCGTGTGCGCCGAGGAGCATCCTGGGGCCTGATTGGGATTACCACTTCGCCCCACTTTAAACCACCGCTCCCCACATGTCCACCCCGGAAGGGGGATCTTCGGGATGCCTAGGGCGAGTCCAGCTGCGCCGTGTACGGGCCGCGGCCGGTCATGACCGCGGCGCCGCAGCGAGCGGCGAGCGCAACCGCCTCCTCGACGGAATCGCCACGCCCGAGGCCGAACGTCAGGCCGCCGGCGAAGGAGTCGCCGCAGCCGTAGGCGTCCACGACGGTGCCAGGCAGGGAGGCAGGCCGAAACGGGCCTCCCGGCTGGATCCAGCCGCCGAGGGAG
>DATFTK010000013.1:0-12462 GCA_035262005.1 Gaiellaceae bacterium
GGGTCGATCACGATGATGGAGATCCGCTCGAAGGCGCGACGCCTGAAGACACGCGAGCCGAGCCTCGGGCTGATCATCGTCGACTACCTGCAGCTGATGACCTCCGGCACGACGGCGGAGAACCGCGTCCAGGAAGTGTCGCAGATCTCCCGTTCGCTGAAGGTGCTCGCGCGCGATCTCGACGTGCCGATCCTCGCGATGTCACAGCTGTCGCGTGCGGTCGAGCAGCGGCACGACAAGCGCCCGATCCTCTCCGACCTGCGCGAGTCCGGCTCGATCGAACAGGACGCGGACCTCGTCATGTTCGTCTACCGCGACGAGTACTACAACGAGGAGACCGACCAGCAGGGGCTGGCGGAGATCATCCTCGCGAAGCATCGCAACGGCCCGACGGGCACGGAGCGGCTGTCGTTCCTCAAGCGCTACGCGAAGTTCGCGGACCTGGCGGCCTGATGGCGAGTTGGGCGCTCGCCAGCGAGCAGGTCGTGTGGATCTCGCCGCGGGCAACCGGCTTCACCATCGTCTGCGACCGTTGCATGGCGCTCGGCGAGACGTTTCCGTCCGTGCAGGCGACGCTCTCGCTCGACCACGCCCGCGGCACGATCGAGTGCATGCGCGGGCACCAGATCCGCGTCGAGCGCGACGGGCGCTAGTCAGCGCATCGGCACCCGCAGGCGTCGCGCCGCGTACGGAATCGTGGCGCCCTGGAGGATGACGGAGAAGGCGACGACGACGAACACGATGCCGTAGATGCGGTCGGCGTTGTCCACTGGCGCCAGCACGGCGAACGACGCGAGCAGAATCGGAACGGCGCCCTTGAGCCCGCTCCACATGATGAAGAGCCGCTCCCCATTCGTCAGCCGGACGGGCAGCAGCAGCGGCCCAACGGCAAGCGGCCGCGCAACGATCGCGAGCACCACCGCCAGCACGAGCCCGTCGAGCCAGCGGTGGTTCTGCCCGAGCTGGGTCAGGTCGACTGTGAGACCGAGCGCGATGAACACGACGATCTCGGCGAGGCTCGCGAGCGAGGTGTGAAACCGCTCGATCCCGCGCTTCGCGGGAATGTCGGCGTCGCCGATCAGGATGCCGGCGATGTAGACGGCGAGGAAACCCGATCCGTGCGCGACCGTCGCAACCCCGTACACGACGCCTGCGAACGCGAGCGTGCGGAGCGGGTAGAGCGCTGGGTTCGGCAGCACGATGCGACGGATCACCTGCAAGAGCACGAACGCTCCGAGCACACCGACGAGGATCCCGACGCCGAGCTGGAGGAAGAAGTCCCCGATCGCATGGGCGACCGACGTGGAGTTCTCCTGCGCCAGGCTGATCGCCGCAAGCATCAGCGCGATCCCGACCGGATCGTTCGCTCCCGACTCGCCCTCGAGGATCGTCCCGGTCCGGCCGGCGATCTCGCTTCGCCCGAAGACGGAGAACATCACGGCCGGATCGGTCGGTGCGAGCGCGGCGCCGAGCAGCCCCGCCGTCTGCCACTTGAAATCGAGCAGGTAGTGCGCAGCGAGGGTCATCAGGCCCGCCGTCGCGAACGTTCCGAGAAGCCCGAGGGAAACGATCGGAACCGCGGATTCCCGGAACCGCGTCCAACCGACGCGCATCCCCCCGTCGAAAAGGATCACGATCAGCGCGAGCACCGCCAGACGCTCGACGTCGCGAATCGAGAGTGCGTTCGCGAGGCTCGGCCAGATGTCCGAGGCGATCGCGGCTGCGAGGAGGAACAGTCCCGCCGCAGGTATGCGAACTCGCTCGCTGAAGCTGTTCGCCAGGACGGCAACGGCGAACGCGCCGGACACGACCAGCACGATGGCGCCGAAGTGCAAGACCTCGTGCACGCGGAGGAGCGTATCCAGCGCGTCTGGCAGACTCTTTCGCCGTGCCTGCAACCGTGATCGCCGGCGCGCCAAGGCGCCGACTTGGCGGCGCCGCAGAGGAGGTCGCACGAGCCCTGCTCGGGCGACCGTTCATCCCCTACTGCGCCAACCGCCCCGACGCACCGGAGAACTGAGCCGTGCCTGCGACAGTCATCGTCGGCGCGCAGTGGGGGGACGAAGGCAAGGGCAAGATCGTCGACCTGCTGGCGCTCGACTCCGACGTCGTGTGCCGCTACCAGGGCGGTCCCAACGCGGGGCACACGATCGTGGTCGGGGAGGAGACGTTCAAGATCCGGCAGATCCCGAGCGGTGTCATCCGCGGCAAGACGTGCGTGATCGGGGCCGGCTGCGTGCTCGACCCAGAGGTGTTCCTGGGCGAGGTCGACGAACTCCAGTCGCGCGGCCACGCGACCGACGACGTGCACGTGTCGGGCGAGACGCACCTGATCATGCCGTGGCACGTCGCGCTCGACCAGGCGTCGGAGCGGCGGCTCGGGAAGCTCCAGATCGGCACGACGCGGCGGGGCATCGGCCCCTGCTACGCGGACAAGGCGGCACGGATCGGGATCCGCGTGCAGGACGTGCTCGACCCGAAGATCCTGCGGCAGAAGATCGAGGTGGCGCTCGCGGAGAAGAACGTCTGGCTCGAGCGCGTGTACGGAGTCGAGCCGCTCGAGCTCGAGGAGCTGGCCGAGCGGTACGAGGCGTGCGCGCAGCGGCTGAGGCCGTACGTCGCGGACACGTCGCTGCTCGTCGACCGGGCACTCCGCGAAGGGCGCGAGGTGTTGCTCGAGGGCGGGCAGGGAACGCTGCTCGACCTCGATCACGGGACGTATCCGTTCGTGACCTCCTCGAGCACGGTCGCGGCGAACGCCGCGACCGGCGTGGGCATCGGCCCGAACCGGATCGACCGCGTCGTCGGCGTCGCGAAGGCATACGTGACCCGCGTCGGCGAAGGACCGTTCCCGACCGAGATCGAGGGCGCGGACCAGCAGCGCGTGCAGGAGCTCGGCGGCGAGTTCGGGACCGTCACCGGCCGGACACGCCGCTGCGGCTGGCTCGACCTCGTGGCGCTGCGCTACGCCGTGCGGCTGAACGGAATCACGTCGCTCGCGCTGACGAAGCTCGACGTGCTCTCCTCGTTCGCGGAGGTGCCGGTGTGCGTCGCGTACCGGCTACGCGACGGGAGCGAGACCTCGGAGTTCCCGGCGCACCAGAGCGACTTCCACCATTGCAGGCCTGTCTACGAGACCCTCGCCGGCTGGGAGGAGCCGATCGCCGACGGTCTCCCCGAAGCAGCGCGCGCGTATGTCGACTTCGTCGAGCGGGAGCTCGGCGTCGAGATCTCGCTGGTCGGAACGGGCGCCGAGCGCGAGCGCGTCGTCGCCTTGCACTAGAGGCGCAGCTCGTAGAGGAGCCGGCATTGGCCCTGCCTCGGGGCGTCGCCCGGCACGCGCACGAAGCCGTGGGCTTCGTAGAGCCGCTGCGCCGCGAGCATTCGCTCGCTCGTGTCGAGGCGAACGGAATGCTTGTCGTGCGCGCGCGCCCAGTCGAGCGCGACGCCGAGGAGCTGCCGGCCCAGACCGCGCCCGCGCTGGTCCGGCCGCAGGTACATCCGCTTCAGCTCCACCGCCCCGCCGCCGAGATCTCGCAGCGCGACGGAGCCGACGACGGCATCGCCGTCGACGGCGACCCACAACGCTGCGTAGATGGCGCCCGGATCGTCGAGGTCCGCGTCGAGCTCGGGATCGGGCTCGAAGTCGAACTCTCGGAGCGTCTCCGCGACGAGCGAGCGGAAGCCGTCGGCGTGCGCCGCCTCGAACGGCACGATCGCTACGGCGCTGCGTCCTCCTCGAGAATGAACTCGTAGACCGAGCGGTAGCTGTTCACGGCTGCGGCGACGTCCCCCGCGGAAACGGCGTCGGGGTTGTCTGCGATCAGCTGCGTGATCTCGCGCGCGGCGAGGAAGTCGTCAACGACCTCGACGCCCTCTCCCTCGCGCACGACCGGGTCGTCGATCTCGAAGCCGCGCTCTTGGAGCATCTGCGCCACGAGCTGGTCGAGCTCGGGGAGGACGTCGCGCGGCGAGTCCTCGAGGTCCTCCTGGAGCGAGGCCCAGCGGCTCTCCCACTCGTGGCGATCGAGTCCCGGTTCGAGCATCGCCCTAGCTTAGTCCTGCGGCGCCCCCTTCTAAACTCGCCGTGTGAAGGTGCTGCTGGTCGGGTCGGGCGGACGCGAGCATGCGCTCGCGTGGAAGCTCGCCCGGGCAGCAAGTCTCGAGGAGCTGCACGCGGCACCGGGAAACCCCGGCATTGCGGCCCTCGGCCGCTGCCATCCCGTCCACGCCGAAGACGGTGAGGGCCTGCTCGGGCTCGCGGGAGCCCTCGAAGCCGATCTCGTCGTCGTCGGCCCGGAGGCGCCGCTCGTCGCCGGGGTTGCGGACGAGCTCCGTCGCCTGGGTGTTGCGGTCTTCGGGCCGAGCGCGGGCGCCGCCCGGATCGAAGGCTCGAAGTCGTTCGCGAAGGACGTGATGAGCGCCGCCGGAGTCCCGACCGCAGAGACGCTCTCCGTCGCGCGCGCCCCGTGCGTGATCAAGGCCGACGGGCTCGCTGCCGGCAAAGGCGTCTTCGTGTGCCGGACCGAAGACGAGCTCCACGCGGCCCTGCAGGCAGCTGCTGCGTTCGGCGACGCGATCGTCATCGAGGAGCTGCTCGAGGGCGAGGAGGTCTCCGTCTTCGCGCTGTGCGACGGTGCTCGGGCACTGGCGCTCCCGGCCGTGCAGGACTTCAAGCGCATCGGCGACGGCGACGAGGGACCGAATACCGGCGGCATGGGCTCGTGCTCCCCGGTGGCCGGCGACGTCGAGAGCCTCGTCGAGACGATCCACCAGCCGGTCCTCGACGAGCTCGCAGCCGGCGGAACGCCCTTCGTCGGCGTGCTGTTCGCCGGCGTGATGCTGACTGACGACGGTCCGCGGGTCCTGGAGTTCAACTGCCGCTTCGGCGATCCCGAGACGCAGTCGCTGTTGCCACGGATCGAGGCAGATCTCCTCGAGCTGCTCGCGGCCGCGGCGGCGGGCGACCTCTCCGGCGCGGCCTTGTCGGTGGCCGAGAACGCCACAGTCACCGTCGTGATCGCGGCCGGGAGCTATCCGGCGGCGGGCGACTCCGGCACACCGATCGAAGGAGTCGCCGACGCCGAGGCCGCGGGCGCTTTCGTCTTCCACGCCGGCACCGCACTGAGCGGCGCCCGACTCGTGACCAACGGCGGCCGCATCCTCAACGTGACGGCCGTGGCCGACACGGTGGCGACGGCGCGTGACCGCGCCTACGAGGCGTGCGAGCTGATTTCGTTCCAGGGGATGCGCTACCGCCGCGACATCGCCGCCGTCGCCCATGTCTGAGCCGCTCGTCGGCATCGTTGTCGGCTCCGAGTCCGACCGCGAGCGGATGCAGCCCGCGCTCGACGAGCTCGAGGCACGGGGAATCGCGCACGAGTTCGAGGTCCGCTCGGCGCACCGCCAGCCCGACGCCGTCGCGGAGTACGGCCGGACGGCGCGCGAGCGTGGCTTGCGCGTTCTGATCGCCGGAGCCGGCCTCGCCGCCGCGCTTCCCGGCGTGCTCGCGGCGCACACCGACCTGCCGGTGATCGGCGTCCCGCTCCGGTCGTCGAAGAGCGTCCTCGACGGCCTCGATGCGCTGCTGTCGATCGTGCAGATGCCGCCAGGTGTGCCGGTCGCCTGCGTCGGGATCGACAGCGCGAAGAACGCGGCCGTCCTGGCGGCCAGGATCATCGGGCCGTCTCTCTAGAATCGAACCAGTGAACTCGCGGTACGCCCGCCCGCCGATGGCCACGATCTGGTCGGACGAGAGCAGGCTCGCGCGCTGGCTGGAGGTCGAGCTGGCCGCACTGGAAACGTGGGCAGAGGTCGGCGCGATTCCGCGCGACGACGTCGCCGCGATCCGCGCGGGCGCAATCGCCCCGTCGCCGGAGCGGGTCGCCGAGATCGAACGCGTGACCGATCACGATGTCGCAGCCTTCGTCGACGCGGTCGCCGAGCAGGTCGGGCCCGAGGGGCGGTGGGTGCACTACGGCCTGACGTCCTCGGACGTCGTCGACACCGCCCTCTCGCTCCAGATCCAGGAAGCCGGCCGCCTGATCGTCGAAGGGATCGACCTCGCGCTCGACACGGTTGCGCTGCGGGCGGAGACGCACCGGCACACGATCTGCATCGGACGCTCGCACGGCATCCACGCCGAGCCGACGACGTTCGGCTGGAAGCTCGCAGGCTGGGCGTTCGAGCTCGACCGCGGGCGCACGCGCATGCTGCGGGCGTTGGAGACAAACCGCGTCGGCCAGCTCTCCGGCACCGTCGGGACGTATGCACAGGTCGAGCCCGATATCGAGCGGAGCGCGTGCGAGCGGCTCGGGCTCGAGCCGGATCCGCTTTCGACTCAGGTGATCGCGCGCGACCGCCACGCCGAGCTGCTCTCAGCGCTCGCGCTCGTCGCGACGTCGCTGGAGCGCTTCGCGACGGAGATCAGGCACCTCGCGCGCACGGAGGTGCGTGAGGTCGAGGAGCCGTTCGCGCAGGGGATGAAGGGCTCGTCCGCGATGCCCCACAAGCGCAATCCAAAGGTCGCGGAGCGTATCTGCGGGCTCGCGCGCGTCGTTCGCGCGAACTCGCTCGTCGGCCTGGAGAACGTCCCACTCTGGCACGAGCGCGACATCTCGCAGTCGTCGGCCGAGCGCGTCGTCATCCCAGACTCGTTCCTCGCCCTCGACTACATGTTGGACCGCTTTCACTGGATCGTCAGCGGGCTCGTCGTCTATCCCGAGCGGATGCGCCGCAATCTCGACGCGAGCCAAGGTCTTTTCTTCAGCCACCGGCTGCTCCTCGCGCTCGTCGAGGCCGGCGTTGCGCGGGACGATGCGTACCGCACCGTGCAGGCACACGCGATGCGCGCCTGGGAGGAGGAGTCCGACTTCACCGAGCTCGTGCGGGCCGACCGAGAGCTCGCCGACCGCGTCGACCTCGACAGCGTCTTCGATCTCGACGCGACTGTCCGCCACGTCGACACCGTCTTCGATCGTCTGCATGCCCTCGTCCGGAAGGAGGAACCCGTTCATGCCTGAGGCCGCCCTGCACGTCGGCAGCGGCAAGGTGCGCGAGCTCTACGCACTCGACGACGCCCGGCTCCTGCTCGTCGCCAGCGACCGCATCTCGACCTTCGACGTCATTCTCCCGACCGAGATCCCGGACAAGGGCCGTGTGCTCACCGGGCTGTCGGCGTTCTGGTTCGCGCGAACGCGCGACATCTGCCCCAACCACCTGCTGGCACTGCGCGCCGACGGCCGCTCGACGGAGTGCCGGCGGCTCGAGATGCTGCCGATCGAGTGCGTCGTCCGCGGCTACCTCTCGGGCTCGGGCTGGAAGGACTACAGCGCCACCGGCGCCGTGTGCGGACACGAACTGCCGACCGGACTGACGGAGTCCGCGCAGCTGCCGCAGCCGATCTTCACCCCGGCGACCAAGGCGACGACGGGGCACGACGAGAACATCGACCGCGACGCGGCGGCCGAGCTCGTCGGCGGCGACCTCCTCGACCGGGTCGAACGTGTGTCGCTGGAGCTGTACCGGTTCGCCGCGGAGCACGCGGAGTCTCGCGGGATCGTTATCGCGGACACGAAGTTCGAGCTCGGGCTCGACGACGAAGGCCGCCTCGTGCTCGGTGACGAGGCTCTGACGCCGGACTCCTCGCGCTTCTGGCCGGCCGACGAGTACCGGCCCGGCGGAGCGCAGCCGTCGTTCGACAAGCAATACGCGCGCGACTACTGCGAGTCGCTCGGCTGGGACAAGACCGCTCCGGGGCCGGAGCTTCCGGAGGAGGTCGTAGCCGGGACGCGCGCACGGTACGTCGAGGCGTTCGAGCGCCTGACGGAGATCCGGTTCGACGACTACCTCGCCGATCCCGACGTGGTGCTGCGGTGAAGGCGACCGTGCTCGTGCGCCCGAAGCAGGGCATCCTCGATCCCCAGGGCCAGGCGGTGGAGGCGTCGCTGCGCCGGCTCGGCTTCGCGGTCGACGGAGCGCGGATCGGACGCGTGGTCGATCTCGAGGTGGACGCCGCCGATGCGGCGTCAGCGCATGCTCAGGTCGAGCGGATGTGCGAACAGTTGCTCGCGAATCCGCTGATCGAGAGCTACGAGATCGAGCTCGCGGAGCCGCCGACGTGACGAGCCCACAGCCCCGCGTCGGCGTGCTCCGCTTCCCCGGCGCCTGCGACGACCGCGACGCGCTCTGGGCGCTCGCCGCAGTCGACGCCGAGGCCGTCTTCGTCTGGCATACCGAGACGGAGCTCCCGGATGTGGACGCGGTCGTCCTCCCCGGGGGGTTCTCGTACGGCGATTACCTGCGCTGCGGCGCGATTGCCCGCTTCGCTTCGGCGATGGAGTCCGTGGTCGAGTTCGCGCGTGCCGGCGGGCTCGTCCTGGGGATCTGCAACGGCTTCCAGATCCTGTGCGAGGCCGGGCTGCTCCCGGGCGTCCTGCGCCGCAACGAGTCGCTCACGTTCGTCTGCCGGGACGTCCCGCTCGTCGTGGAGCGCACCGACACGCCGTTCACCGCCCGCTGCGACCAAGGGCAGACGCTGACCATCCCCGTAAAACACGGTGAGGGCAACTGGTACGTCGACGACCACGGCTATGCCGAGCTCGAGGCGCGACGGCAGGTCGTTTTGCGCTACGCCGAGCCGGTCAACGGTTCTCTCAATGACGTGGCGGGCGTGGTGAACGAACGCGGCAACGTGATGGGCCTGATGCCGCATCCCGAGCATGCGGTCGACCCGCTGCTCGGCTCGGCCGACGGCGCGCTGATCCTCTCCTCGCTCGTCGAGTCCGCCCGCGAGCGGTATCTGATAACCGTCTAAGCCTCACCTCCGAGCAGTGCCTCGGCGAGCGCGGGGTGCTCCGCGAGCGCCGCGCGCAACCGCTCCAGGTCTCGCAGCCTGAGCGTCACAGGCCCGCGTCGCGCAACACCGCCCGTCGTGTAGGCGAAACGCACGAAGCGCTCGCCGTTCTCGCCCTCCAGCAGTTGCACGACCGATGCAAAGCGCTTCTCGCCCGCCCGTTGCCGCAGTGTCAGCTGCTCGACGGGGTGCGCGGCACCCCACGGCGTCGCTACGTTCTTCTGTCGTGCTGTCTTCGTCGCCATTGGAGGCAACGTATGCGGAAGATCGTCACGCGTGTGAAACCAAAGTGTGCCGGAAATGCGCCCGTTCGATGATGAACAGGATTCTCGTTACCGGGATGTCCGGCACCGGCAAGTCGACTGCGCCGGCGGCGCTGCGCGGGCAGGGCTACGAGACGGTCGACACCGATGAGCCGGGTTGGAGCACGTGGTCGGATGCCGACGAGGCCTACATCTGGAACGAGGACCGCATCGAGGAGCTCCTCGACCGCGAGCGCAACTCGAGGCTGTACGTGTCAGGAACGGTCTCGAATCAAAGCCGCTTCTATCCGTCCTTCGACGCGGTCGTGCTCCTCAGCGCCCCGGCGGACGTGCTGCTCGAGCGAATCGAGAAGAGGACGGCGAACGACTACGGGAAACGGTCGCAGGAGCGCGAGCTGATCCTCGAACACCTCGCGATGGTCGAGCCGCTGTTGCGCGCGACCTGCACGCACGAGATCGACGCGTCGCGACCGATCGAGGAGGTCGTCAGCCAACTGCTCGCGATCGGCGCCGGCGCGTAGCTACTTGCCGCTGCGGTCGATCAGCTCGACGCGGTAGCCGTCCGGATCGCGCACGAAGCAGATGAGCGAGCCGCCCTCGCGCACGCGGTACGGCTCGCGCTCGGGCTCGATCCCCTGGCCTTTCAGCTCGCCGAGCGACTGCTCGAGGTCGTCGACGGCGATCGCGATATGCCCGTACGCGTCACCGAGGTCGTACGCGCGGCCGTCGTGGTTGAACGTCAACTCGAGCACGTTCTCGTAATCGCCGAGCGAATAGAAGTAGTTCGTCGCCTCGACCTCGCCGTTCCGCACGATGTCCATGTCGCGGCTGAACGAGAACCCGAGCGCCTCGTAGAACGCACGACTCTTTTCGGGATCGGTGATCCTCACCATCGTGTGGAGGTACTCGGCCACTTTCGCGCATCCTAGTCCGGGTCCGGAGTGACGCGAGCAGCTACCAGCTCACGTCGCGGTCGAACGTGACGACGAGCTTGCGGATGCTCCCGCTCTCCGGCGTGAGGATCAGCTCGCCGGCAGCAACGTCCGGCTCCGCGAGCCAGGCGTAACGCGCTTCCATGCGGCCTTCGAGCTGACGCTGCTCGAGCAGCCGCAACTCGTCGTCCGGCGGCTGCTCCTGGTACGCGGCGGCGATCGCTTCGCGGCCGACGAACGGGCCGACCGGGACGCCGCGGAACTCCATCTCGGCGTCATCCGTGAAGCCGCCGACCATCGGCTCCCAGTTCCCTGTGCGGACGCCCGCGTTGAAGCGCTCGACGTGGTCGTGCAGCAGATCGCCCATGCGACGGAATCCTACGACGCCGGTCCCGAGCGCGACACCCCCGAGGATCAGGAGCAGCCCGCCGACCGCGCTCGCCGTGACGGGCTCGCCGAGAAAGACCGCTCCGTACAGGAGCGCGAGCGCCGGCACGAGGTAGGTGACGAGCGCGGCGTACGGTGCACCCGCTCCGGCGATCAGCGTGAAATAGAGGAGATAGGCGATCGAAAGGCCGACGGCGCCGAGCGCGATGATCGACCCGATCGCCTTCCAGCTCGGCGGCTGGCCCGGCAGCTCGGTCAGCCCGAGCGGCAGCGTCGCGAGCGTCGCAAACCCGAGCGCGCCGAGCGAGGTGACGAGCGCGGGCGTCTCGCGCAGCCGCACCCCCGCGTACACCGACGAGCCGGCGTAGAGCACCGCCGTCAGCAGGACCGCGAGCGCCGAGAGCACGTCGCCGCTCGGCTGCGCCCCGACGAGCAGCACCACTCCGAGGAAGCCGACCAGGACACCCCAGAGCCGCGCGCCGGTGACACGCTGGCTGCGCGTGAACCAGTATGCGAACAGCGCCGTGAAGAGCGGCATCGAGGCCTGCAGCACCGCCGCGAGGCCGGAGTCGAGCCGCTTCTCACTCCACGCGAGCAGCCAGAACGGCAGCGCCGCGTTGAGGATGCCGAGCAGCAGCAAGGGCCCCGCGTACCGCCGCAGCCCGGCCCAGGTCGACCGCCAGCCGCCAAGGAACGGCACCGCCGGCAGCAGCGCGAGCGTCCCGATCAGAACGCGGAAGAAGACGACCTCGCCCGGCGTGACCTCGCGCACCGCGACCTTGATGAACATGAAGGACGACCCCCAGATCGCGGCGAGGGCCAGCAGCATCGGCAGCGGACGACGGCTCACGGACTGCGAAACGTACCGGTGCCCTGTCTGGGTTCCGGGCTAGACTCGGATCCTTGACGCAGGTCGCGCCGGAACAGCCGCTGCATCGCGCACTTGGGTTGACCGACGAGGAGCTCGACCGCATCAGAGAGCTGCTCGTGCGCGAGCCGAACGACTTCGAGCTAGCCGTCTTCTCGCTGCTCTGGTCGGAGCACTGCGGCTACAAGCACTCGGCCCTGCTGCTGAAACGGCTCCCCTCGCAAGGGGAACGCGTGTTGCAGGGGCCCGGCGAGAACGCCGGCGTGATCGACCTCGGCGGCGGCGAGGCTGTCGCCTTCAAGGTCGAGTCGCACAACCACCCGTCTGCCGTCGAGCCGTTCCAGGGAGCCGCGACCGGGGTCGGCGGGATCCTCCGCGACATCGTGGCGATGGGCGCCCGTCCGATCGCGATCCTCGACGGCCTGCGCTTCGTGGAGCCCGACCATCACTTCCGCGGCGCCGTCGCGGGCATCGGCCATTACGGGAACTCCGTCGGCGTCGCGACCGTCGGCGGCGAGGCGGTTTTCGACGAGGCATACCGCGACAACTGTCTCGTCAACGCCATGTGTGTCGGGCTGCTCCCTGCCGACCGGGTCACTCGCGCGCGCGCGACGGCGATCGGTGCGCACGTGGTGCTCTTCGGCGCCCACACCGGTCGTGACGGGATCGGCGGCGCCTCGGTGCTCGCGAGCGCTGAGCTCGGGGAGGACGAACCCGACAAGCGCCCGTCCGTCCAGATCGGCGACCCCTTCACCGGGAAGAAGCTGATCGAAGCGTCGCTCGAGCTCGTGGAGGGCGGGCTCGTCGAGTCGCTGCAGGACTGCGGCGCGGCCGGCCTCGCGTCCGCGCTTGCAGAGATGGCACGCGACGGCGCCGGCATCGACGTCCACCTCGACCGGGTGCCGCTGCGCGAGAGCGGCATGGAGCCCTGGGAGATCATGATCTCCGAGTCGCAGGAGCGGATGGTCGCGGTCGTCCGCCCGCAGATGCTCGACGCCGTGCGGCGCGTGTGCGCGCACTGGGACCTGCCGTGCACGCCGATCGGCGAAGTCACCGAAACGGGCGCGCTGCGCGCATTCCACGGCGGCGAGCTCGTCGGCGACATCGCGGCCGGCCTCCTCACCGACGAGTGTCCGCGCTACGAGGTCGAGCGCGAGC
>DATFTK010000014.1:0-13475 GCA_035262005.1 Gaiellaceae bacterium
GGCTCTGCAAGGAGGCGCTGGACAAGGCGGTCGCCGAGATCCGAGCCGGCGTCGATGCGCGCGCCCTCTTCGACCTCACGTGCGACATCTTCGAGGCGGCCGGCGAGCCGACGCAACGCACGAAGCAGCCCGGCGAGACGCTCGGCGACGGGTTCTTCCACGGGCTCGGCCACGGCGTCGGCCTCGAGGTTCACGAGCAGCCCGGGATGGGCCGCCTGTCCAACAAGAAGCTCGTCGCCGGCGACGTCGTCACCGTCGAGCCGGGCCTGTACCGCGCGGGCTACGGCGGCGTGCGGCTCGAGGACATCGTCCTCGTCACCGACGCGGGACACGAGGTGCTGACCGACTACCCGTACGACCTGGCGCCGTGACAAACACGAGGCGCGGAAGCGCCTGTCCGCAGAGCGGACCGGGGGAAGGGGTCTGGGGGAACCGGAAGGTTCCCCCAGAGGAGAGGCCAACCAGGTGAACAGAACCGACGGCACGATTGACACGATGCTGCTCGAGGAGCGGCGCTACGCGCCCGATCCCGGGTTCGCGCGCCAGGCGAACGCGCAGCCCGAGATCTACGAGCGCGATTGGAAGGAGCTCTGGGAGGCCGAGGGGCGCGAACGCGTCAGCTGGTTCGAGTCGTTTTCGGAGCTCTACGAGTGGAATCCGCCGTACGCGAAGTGGTACCTCGGCGGGAAGCTCAACGTGTGCTTCAACTGCGTCGACCGGCACGTCCTCGCCGGGCACGGCGACAAGGTCGCGTATTACTGGGAGGGCGAGCCGGAGGACGAGCGTCGCACGGTTACCTTCGCAGACTTGCAACGGGAGGTCGTGAGGTTCGCGAACGCGCTGAAGGAGCTCGGCGTGCGGAAGGGCACGCCGGTCGGCATCTACATGGGCATGGTCCCGGAGACTGCTGTCGCGATGCTCGCGTGCACGCGGCTCGGCGCGCCGCACACTGTCGTCTTCGGCGGCTTCTCCGCCGACTCGCTGTCCGGGCGGTTGAACGACATGGGCTGCGAGTTGCTGATCACGCAGGACGAGGGCTGGCGCGCCGGCAGGAAGGTGCCGCTGAAGCAGAACGCCGACGCGGCCGTCGCCGACTCACCGTCGGTGCGGCGCGTCGTCGTGTACAGGCGCACCGGCGGCGATGTGCCGTTCGAAGAGGCCCGCGACGTCTGGTGGCAGGAGGTCGTCGAAGACAAGAGCGACGACCCCGACTCGTGTCCGTGCGAGGCGATGGACTCGGAAGACCTGCTCTACCTCCTCTACACGTCCGGGACGACGGCGAAGCCGAAGGGAATCGTCCACACGACCGCCGGCTATCTCGTCGGCGTCGCGACGACGCACCACTACATCTTCGACGTGAAGCCCGACTCGGTCTACTGGTGCGCGGCGGACGTCGGCTGGGTCACGGGGCACAGCTACATCGTCTACGGCCCGCTCTGCAACGGGACGACCGGGGTGCTGTACGAAGGCGTGCCGAACTACCCGGATCCCGGGCGCTGGTGGTCGATCATCGAGCGCCACAAGGTCGACATCCTCTACACGGCGCCGACGGCGATCCGCTCGCACATGAAGTGGGGGCCGGAGTGGGCGGAGAAGCACGACCTCTCGTCGCTGCGGCTGCTCGGCTCGGTCGGCGAGCCGATCAACCCCGAGGCATGGGTCTGGTACCGCGAGCACATCGGCGGCGATCGCACGCCGATCGTCGACACGTGGTGGCAGACCGAGACGGGGATGATCCTGATCACGCCACTGCCCGGCGTCACGACCCTGAAGCCGGGCTCCGCGACGAAGCCGTTCCCGGGCGTCGAGGCCGCGGTGTTCAGCGAGAGCGGCGAGGAGGTCGGGCCGGGCGGAGGCGGCTACCTGGTGCTGAAGCGCCCGTGGCCGGCGATGCTGCGCGGGATCCACGGCGACGACGCGCGCTACCGGGAGACGTATTGGTCGAAGTACGAGGACTATTTCGCCGGCGACGGCGCGCGGATCGACGAGGACGGCGACTTCTGGCTGCTCGGCCGCGTCGACGACGTCATGAACGTGTCGGGCCACCGGATCTCGACGATCGAGGTCGAAAGCGCTCTCGTCGACCATCAGAAGGTCGCCGAGGCGGCCGTGTGCGGCCGCAAGGACGAGCGCACCGGCCAGGCGATCGTCGCCTACGTGACGCTCAAAGGGGGCGAGGAAGGCTCCGTCGAGATGCTCGAGGAGCTGCGCGACCACGTCGGCAAGAAGATCGGCCCGATTGCGAAGCCGGCCAACATCGTCTTCGCGCCGGAGCTGCCGAAGACACGTAGCGGCAAGATCATGCGGCGGCTGCTGCGCGACGTCGCCGAGAACCGCGAGCTCGGCGACACGACGACGCTCGCGGATCCGACGGTGGTCGAAGAGATCAAGACGCGCGCAACGACCGAGACGCGCGAGGAGTAATGGCAACTGCTGGGGTCAGGCCCCTTCGGGGCCAGACCCCTTTCGCCACGGGGTCTGACCCACGCAGGGGGTCTGACCCCAGCCTTTGGCAGTGCGTCACGTGAGCCAACTGCCGGGTGCAGGCCCTTCGGGGCCAGACCCCTTTTAGAGCTTGTCCCGGCAGGCCAGCGCCGCCTGGGTGATCAGCTTGCGGATTCGGGGCGGGATCTTTCCGCCCGACAATCCGATCCGCGCGAAGTCGCCGGTCGACACGCTGTTCGAGAGTTTGTCGAGCGTGCACGCGCAGTAGGCCTGTGTGACGTTGTTCTTCATGCAGCTGCGCATGTAGTTGTCCGTGACGGAGGCCGGATAGTGGAAGCGCCCATGCGTCGTCACGGTGAGCGACGCGGTTCCGGTCGGGCTCGTCGTCGTCGCGACGCTGGACTTGCCGCTACCGCCGCCGCAGCCGGCGGTGACGAGCAGGACGGATGCGGTCAGCAGAAACGCCCGCGTCACGCGAGCAGTTTCTCGAACCTGGTCGGATCGTCGAACGGGCCGATCACCGCGAGCTGGAGGCCGTGGCCCTCGATCAGGTCACGCGCGACCCGCTGGACGTCCTCCGCCGTCACCTTGTCGATCTCGGCGAGGATGTCTTGCGGGTCGGGTGTGCGGCTCTCGAGCACCTCGCGGCGGAGCCCGAACATGATCAGGCCCTGCGACGTCTCGAGCTGAAGGACGAATCGTCCCTTCGCGAAGCTCTTCGCCTTGGTCAGCTCGTCGTCGGGTACTCGCTCCTCCGCGATCTTCCGCAGCTCTCCGGCGACCGTCGAGACAGCGTCGTCGATGCGGTTGATGTCGACGCCGGCCTGGGCATAGAGCGAGCCTGCGTCGGTGTAGCTGTGGTTGAGCCCATACACGTAGTAGGCGAGGCCCCGGCGCTCGCGCACCTCCGTGAAGAGTCGGGACGACATGCCGCCGCCCAGAACGGTCGCGAGCACCTGCAGGACGTAGCGGTCGGGATGCTCGAGCGGATAGCTGTGCACACCGAGGCAGATGTGCGCCTGGTCCGAGGCCTTCGTGTGGACCTTCACACCGGCGTGCCCGTTCGGGCCGAGGGCGATCGGCGCAGGCTCGCCCGTCTCCGCGGCCGGCAGGTCGCCGAGCAGCTCGGCGATCCGCTCGTGCAGCCCGTCGCCGAGGTTGCCGCCGATGCCGACGACCATTCGCCTCGGCTTGTACCAGTGGTCGATGTAGCCGCGGAACGTGTTCTGCTCCGCGTCGCGGATCGTGTCCTTGCGCCCGATGATGTCCCAGCCGAGCGGCTGGTCGCCGTAGAGCAGCTCCTCGTACACGCCGCTGATGAAGTCGCGCGGCGTGTCGAAGTACATGTTCATCTCCTCGATGATCACGCCCTTCTCGCGCTCGATCTCGTCGGGCTCGAACTTCGAGTTGCGGAGCATGTCGACGAGAACGTCGAGGGCGACGTCCCTCGACTCGGCCGCGCACTTGACGTAGTAGCCGGTGTACTCCTTGCCCGTGAACGCGTTGAACTCCCCGCCGATCGCGTCGATCTCCATCGAGATGTCCCGCGCGGTCGGCCGTTTCTCCGTGCCCTTGAAGAACATGTGCTCCGAGAAGTGCGCGATCCCGTTTGTCGCCTCCGTCTCGTAGCGCGAGCCGGCGGCCAGCATGATCGCGCACGTCACCGACTGGGCCGACTCCATCGGCGCGGTGAGGATGCGCAGGCCGTTGTCGAGACGCTGGAGCTGGTAGGTGCTCACGCCCGGGCGATGCTACCGATCGAGTCCCTACGGCTTGCGGTAGTCGTCATCGACGTCGATCCGGTCCAAGCTCTCGGCGCCGACGCCGTGCTGCGGATCGACATATCCGTCGGGGCGCTCGAGCTCGAGATTCTGCTCGCGCTCCTCGTCGGTCAGCGGATGGTCCTCGTTTTGCCCTTCGCCGGGCCGCCACCAGCGCCTGAGGCGGTCGAGGAGCTTCATCGGCCGAGCTCCGACAACTGCGCGAGCAGCCCGTCGACTTCTTCGGCGGTGTTGTAGTGGACGATGCCCGCGCGGACTGCGCCGGCGTCGCCGAGGCCGAGGCGGTTCATCACCTCGACCGCGTAGTAGTTGCCCTGCCACACGGCGTAGCCGGCGTCTCCGAGCTGCGCCGCCGCGTCGCGGGTCGACACGCCGGCGACGTTGAACGCGAACGTCGCCACGCGGCCTTCCATGGTCGGCAGACCGTAGAGGGTCACGTTCTCCGGCAGGCCGGCGAGGAAGCGCTCGCCGAGCGCGCGCTCGTGCGCCTGGATCGCGTCCCAGCCGATCGACTCGACGTACTCGACCGCGGCGACGAAGCCGGCGAGCAGCTCGTGCGGAAGCGTTCCCGTCTCGAAGCGGTGACCGAGCGGGTGGTTCGACGCGGGCCGCACCTTGTACGGCCGCCAGCTCTCGAGCAGCTCCGCCCGGCCGAACGCGACCCCGAGATGGGGGCCGAAGAACTTATAGGGCGAGCAGATGAGGACGTCGACGCCCCACTCGCCGACGTCGATCGGACCGTGCGGCCCGTAGTGGACGGCGTCGGCCCATGCGAGCGCGCCGGCGCCGTGCGCGAGCTCGACGATGCGGCGGACGTCGGTGAGCGTGCCGACCGCGTTCGAGGCGACGGGAAACGCCACCACGCGTGTGCGGTCGGTCAGCAGCCGCTCGAGGTGCTCGAGGTCGAGCGTCGTGTCGTCGTGGATCTCCACGAAGTGCACGGCGAGTTGTTTGTCGTGTGCGAGCTCGAGCCACGGCGAGACGTTTGCATCGTGGTCGAGCTTGGTCACGATGATCTCGTCGCCCGTCTGCCATGCTCGGCCCGCGGTGCGCGTGAGCGCGAACGCGAGCGTTGTCATATTCGCGCCGAAGATCGCCTCCTCCGGCGCGCAGCGGAGAAACTCACCGGCAGTCATGCGGGCGTCTGCGACGAGCGCCTCGGTTCGTCTGCTCGTCGCGTACGGGCCGCTCACGTTCGCGTTCGACTCGCGGTAATACGCCGAAACGGCGTCGATCACTTCGTCGGGGACCTGCGTGCCGCCGGGACCGTCGAAGAACGCGAGCGGCTGCCGCAGCGCGGAGAAGCGAGCGCGGACGGCCTCGACGTCGAGCGCAACGGTCGACACGACCGAGACGCTACTACGATTCGAACATGTCTCCGGCGACGAAAGAGCGCATCGACCGCGGGACGGGCACGGGCCTCGGGGCGCCCTGGAATGTGATCGTCCTCAACGACAACCACAACACCTTCCAGGGGGTCGCCGCCGCCCTTTCGGCGACGATCCCGAACGTCTCCTACGAGCGCGGCTTGCGGATGGCCGACCGGATCCACAACACCGGCCGCGCGATCGTCTGGTCAGGCCATCGGGAGCCGGCCGAGCTGTACTGGGATCAGCTGCAGGGCTTCGGTCTGACGATGGCACCGCTCGAGCGCAGCTAGAAAAGTTGCCGTTTGCAGGGGTTATGTCTTGACCAAGTGGGGTACTGAAGCTGTACTGAGCAGGTCGAGACAAGGGGGTCTGACATGACGACTAGTGACCTGTGGACGTATACGGACACGTCTATCTCACAGCGCAACCTCGCCGGTTTCTCGGTCGAGGCGCTCGACGGCGGCATCGGGAAGGTCGACGACGCCACGTACGACGTCGGCCAGAGCTTCATCGTCGTCGACACCGGGCCGTGGATCTTCGGCAAGAAGGTGATGCTGCCGGCGGGGGTCGTTCGCGACGTGGATCTCGACACCGAGACGGTCTTCGTGAATCGCGCGAAGGATCAGATCAAGAACGCGCCTGAGTTCGACGAGGACCAGTACCGCGACGCGCAGTACCGCCACGAGCTCGGCGGCTACTACGGGCCGGGTGGCCTCGGCTACCGCGAGCCCTCGTAGCGGCACAGCTCTCCGGGGCCTGACCCGCGGACAGCGGGTCAGACCCCGAGCACCTCGCCGTTCACGCGCCAGCGGTAGCGCGGCTGCGGGTGCAGCGAGGCGCCCACGAAGCAGTCGCGCTCCGCGAGCGCCAGCAGTTCCTGCACCTCGTCGGGCGGCGGCACCGGCTCGAGGTCCACGTCGAGGTTCACCTCGATGTCGACGAACGCATACCGCTCCGTCGGCGCCGGCCGCGTGACGACGGCGGACGCGTCGGCGGACGCGACGAAGTCGACGTTCGCGTGAGCGGCATGGAAGCGCAGGCTCTGGAGTGTGCAACGGGCCAGCCCCGCGAGGACGAGATGCTCTGGCTTCCACGCCGGATCGAGGTCGAGCTCGGCCTGGCCGTCCGCCGTCACCCGGCCGGCCCGGTCGAGGGAGATCGCGTAGCGGAATTCCTTGGCTCTCACGGCAGCAGGAACCGTCCGGGGTGCGGCGTACCCTTCGGCAATGCGACGGTTGCGTAGTCTGAGCGAAGCGGAGTGCTACGCGCGCTGCTACGGCGGCTGGGAGCCAACGGTGCAGATCGTGACGCTCGAGCCGCGCATCCCGCGCCACGTGCTGGCGGTCGAAGGCGAGGCATTGCGCCGCCGCTTCGAGGAGTATCTCGATGCGCGTGACCCGCACGAGCTCGCCGAGCCCGAAGCCGCCTGAGTCCCAGGTCCCTGACGTGTTGGGCCCGGATCTCCGGGTGCTCTTCTGCGGGATCAACCCGGGTCGCTTCTCGGCCGCCGCCCACACGCACTTCGCGAACCCACGCAACGACTTCTGGCGCTTGCTCCACGCGGCACGCTTCACGCCGCGTGTGCTCGAACCGGACGAGCAGTTCGAGCTCCTGAAGTACGGCGTCGGGGCGACGAACGCCGCGTCACGCACGACGCCCGGCTCGGGCGATCTCCGGCGAAGCGACTTCGACGGCGCGGCCGAGCGGCTCGAGCAGATCGCCCGGCAGCTGCGGCCGCGTTGGATCGGTTTCGTGGGCAAGGAGGCGTATCGCGGGACGTTCGGCGAGCGGCCGGAGCTCGGCGTGCAGACGCGACGACTCGGCGAGACGCAGCTCTTCGTCCTCCCGTCGACCTCACCGGCGAACGCCGCGGTGCCGTGGCTTGAGCGCGAGCGCTGGTTCCGGGAGCTGGCCGGACGGTCGTCCGGCCTACCGCTCCGGTCTGCGGCGCGGGCGCTCGTCCTGGATCCCGACGACCGCGTGCTGCTCGTGCGCTTCGACTGGCCGGACAAGACCATCTGGGCGCTTCCCGGCGGCGGAGTCGATCCGGGCGAGGCGCCCGAGCAGGCGATCGTGCGCGAGCTGGCGGAGGAGTCCGGTCTCCGCGACTTCGAGCTCGGGCCGCAGGTCTGGACGCGCACGCATTGGTTCCCCGACATGGCGGGCTGGGGAGGTCAGACGGAGCGGGTCTATCTCGTGCGGACCGACGCGTTCGAGCCGGTGCCCGAGTGGAGTGCCGCACAGCTCGCTGCCGAAGGCATCGGCGCGCAGCGGTGGTTCGCGCCGGACGAGCTCGGCGGCGGCGAGCTCCTCTACTCGCCCCGTCGTCTACCGGAGCTCGTGCGCGACCTCGTCGAGTGTGGTGTACCGGCGAGCCCTCTCGACGTCGGTGTCTGAGGAGCCGGCACCGGAGGAGATCCGCGCGGCGTGGGATGCCCTCGCCGGCTACTGGGACGAGAACATGGAGGCCGGTCGCACCTGGCAGCGCGGGCTCATTCAGCCTGCAGTCGAGGCGCTCCTTCTGCTCGAGCCGGGTGAACGCGTGCTCGAGATCGCGTGCGGTAACGGCGAGTTCAGCCGGCGGATGGCCGAGCTCGGCGGACGCGTGCTCGCGACCGACTTCAGCGAACCGATGCTCGAGCGCGCCCGCGCCCACGGCGGCAGCGTCGACTACCGGCTGGCGGACGCGGGCGACGAAGCGGCGTTGCTCGCGCTCGGCGAGCCGGAGTCATTCGACGCAGTCGTCTGCAACATGGCGATCATGGACATGCTGGAGCTCGAGCCGATGGTTGCAGTGTCGGCGCGGCTTCTCGGCAAGGGCGGTCGATTCGTCTTTTCGACGCTCCACCCGGCCTTCAACAGCACGGCGACAAGGATGGTCGAGCAGTTCGAGAACGACGACGGTGTCGTCCGGACCTACTCCGTCAAGGTCTCGAGCTACATCCGTCCCTCGGCCGGAAAGGGCGTAGCGCTCGAGGGGCAGCCGGTCGTCCAGTGGTACTTCCATCGTCCGATCAGCGAGCTGTTCCGGCTCTGGTTCGCGCACGGCTTCGTCCTGGATGGGGTCGGCGAGCCGGTGCTGCCGCCCGGGAATGTCCGGCCGGGATCGACGGTGGGCGTGTTCGTCGAGGTGCCGCCGATCCTCGTCGCACGCATGCGGCTTCTCTAGCCGCGCCAGCGGTTCGTGATCGGAGTCCTGCGATCGCGGCCGAACGCCTTCGGCCGGAGCTTGACGCCGGGCGGTGCCTGGCGCCGCTTGTACTCCGCGCGGTCGATCATCGAGACGGCGCGTTCGACGACGTCCTTGTCGAAGCCGTCCGCGGAAAGCTCCTCGAGGGTGCGGTCGTGCTCGACGTACTCCTCCAGCACCTCGTCGAGCTCGGGATACGGCGGCAAGGAGTCCTGGTCCAGCTGGTTGTCGCGTAGCTCGGCGCTCGGCGCTCGGTCGATGATCGACTGCGGGATCAGCTCGCGCCGAGCCCGCTCGTTCAGGTAACGGGCGAGCCGGAAGACGTCGGTCTTGTAGACGTCCTTCAGCAGCGCGAAGCCGCCGGCCATGTCACCGTAGAGCGTTGCGTAGCCGACGGAGAGCTCCGACTTGTTACCGGTGGCGACGAGCATCCACCCGAACTTGTTCGACAATGCCATCAACAGCACGCCGCGCGCGCGGGCCTGGATGTTCTCCTCCGTCAGGTCCGGTTCCGTGTCGCGAAACGAGTCGGCGAGGCCCGCGTCGATCTCGTCGACGATCGCGCCGATCGGAATCTCCTGGAACGAACAGCCCAGGCTCTCCGCGAGCCGCTGTGCGTCGGTCCGGGTCCCTTCCGAGGAGTAGCGCGACGGCATCGACACGCAGTGGACGCGGTCCGGGCCGAGTGCCTCCGCCGCAAGCGCCGCCGTGACGGCCGAGTCGATGCCTCCCGAGACGCCGACCACGACGTCGCGGAACCCGTTTTTGTCGACGTAGTCGCGAAGGCCCAGCTCCAGCGCGAGGCGCATCTGCTCCAGCTCGTCGACGAATGGCTCGATCGTGCCCCGGACCTTGTGTCCGTTCGTGGACGGTGCACGCGAGCCGATGTGGATGACCTCGACCGGCGGGATCTCCTCGCGTTCGCGTGCGAGCGCGCGGCGTCGCACGTCGCGGAGGCGCCGGCCGATCACCTCCTTCGGCTCGACGTCGACGAGGAGCAGCGCTTCCTCGAACCCAGGCGCGCGTGCCAGGATCGTTCCCTCGTCGTCGATCACGACGGAGTGGCCGTCGAAGATCAGCTCGTCCTGTCCGCCGACGGCATTGCAGAACGCGACGAAGCACGAGTTGTCGCGCGCGCGTGTTACGAACATCTCCTCGCGCTCGCGGTCGCGCCCGACGTAGAAGGGCGAGGCCGAGATGTTCACCAGCAGCTCGGCGCCGGCAAGCGCGAGATCTGTCGCGGGCGGCCCCGGCTGCCACATGTCCTCGCAGACCGTCAGCCCGACGAGCGTCTTCTCGTGCTCGAGCAGGATCAGGTCGCGACCGGGCGCGAAGTACCGGTCCTCGTCGAAGACGCCGTAGTTCGGCAGGAAGCGCTTGCGGTAGACCGCTCTCACCTCGCCGCCCGAGAGAACGAAGCACGCGTTGTAGAGGTCGCGGTCGAAGCGCGGCGCCCCGACGAGGACAGTCGTACCGCGCGCCTCGCGTGCGATCGCCTCGACCGTGTTCTCGGCCGCACGGACGAAGCCGGGCCGGAGCAGCAGGTCTTCGGGCGGGTAGCCCGTGACCGCGAGCTCCGGGAAGAGGACGAGGTCGGCGCCTTGTGCCTTCGCCTCCTGGAGTTGCGCGAGGATCAGGTCGCGGTTGCCGTCGAGGTCGCCGACGACCGGGTTGATCTGGGCGAGCGCGAGGCGCATGGCCTCAGTCTAGCGCAGTTTGCGACTGTGAGTCGAAAACTACCTTCGCCGACCGAACTCCATGACCCACAGCGACACCCCGTCGCGCCCGAAGATCCGGCCTCGCTCGACGGCGATGCCGAGGTCGCGCCAGGCGCTGCCGAGCAGGTTCGCGCGGTGGGGCGCGGAGCCCAGCCACATCTGGAGGGTGCGAAGCGGCGAGCCGAGGTCGGCCTGTCCCCACGCGAGGTTCTCGCCGAAGGCGCGAGCGGGGAGGTAGTGGGCTCGGCGGAAGGTGGAGGTGAAGGACATGCCGCAGGGCGTGTGCGTGAACCCGCAGCGCCGAACCGCGTCGGCCTTCAGTTGCGACGAGCGGTTGAGCGGGCCGTTGCCGCGCACGGCCGCGAGCCGGTACGTGCGCCGTACGACGTTGACGCCGCAGTACATCGCCTCGAGTTGGGCGTGGGTGTCGCCGGCGGCCGAGGTCGCACCGGCGCAGGAGGAAGCCACGGCTTGCAGTGCCGACGCATCCGAGATCTGCGCGGTCGGCGCGGCCAAGCCGAGGACCATCGCGGTCAGGAACTGGGCGATTCCCATAGCGCGGTCGTGGAGCTCATTCCACTTCGCGCCGAATCCTGCACCTTCCTGCCGCGATTCTTACATTCAGGTTCGCAAAGCTGATCGATATCAGTCTCGACGCAGGCGGATCGCGTTGAGATCGCGCTGCAGAATCGCGTCGACACGCTGCTCGAGCTCGTCCGGCGGGTCATGCTCCGCGTGGAGATAGCGCCCGCTGAGGCGGTCGAAGCGCCCGGAGGCGAGCGCGCGCACGAGCCGTGGCGCAGCCTCGGGCGGCGTCCACGGTGCGCTGTCGGGGAGATGGCCTTCCGTCATCTCGGTGCGCACGAGGCCGGGGCTGATCACGAAGACCGGGATGCGTCCCTCGAGGGCGTTGCTCAAGGTCTCGCCGTACCGGCAGACGGCCGCCTTCGACGCCGTATAGCCGGTCTCGGTTGCACCTGGCAGGTAGGCGGCGCCGCTGCCCACGATCACGATCCGGCCGGAGTCGCGCTCGAGCATCCGTGGAATGACGGCGCTGCAGCAGAGGTGCACGCCGAGCACGTTCACTTCGAAGACACGCCACCACTCGCTGGGCTCGATCTCCCACGCGACCTCGCGGTTGCCGGTGCCGGCGTTCGCGACGAGCAGGTCGACGGGCCATGCCTCGTCGACCATTCGCCGCACGTCGTCGACGCTGGAGACGTCGCCCGCGACCGCGGCGCCGCCGATCTCGTCCGCGACTCGATCCACCTCGTCGCGCGAGCGTGCGGTGACGACGACGCGCATTCCCGCCGCCGCCAGCTCGCGCGCAATGTTCGCTCCGATCCCGCGGCCGCCGCCGGTGACGAGCGCGCGCTGGCCGGCGAGCTCAACCGACTGCACGTTCGATCTCGTCGAGGGCGTCCGGGTTCTCCAGCGAGGAGAGATCGCCGGGATCCTTGCCGAGCACGCGTGCGCGCACGGCGCGGCGAACGATCTTCGCGCTCCGTGTCTTCGGCAGCGCCGGGACGAAGACGATGCGCTCGGGCTTGAACGCCTTCCCGAGCTCCTCGGTGACGGCGTTCGAGATCTCGAGTGCGAGCGCCGGCGTCGCGTCGGTGCCCGGTCGAAGCACGCAGAAGATCCATGCGACCTCGCCCTTGACGTCGTGCGGCACGCCGATCGCTGCCGCCTCGGCCACAGAGTGATGTGCGACCGCCGCCGACTCGAGCTCGGCCGGCCCGATCCGCTTGCCCGCGATGTTGAGCGTGTCGTCCGAGCGGCCGTGCAGGAACCAGTAGCCGTCCTCGTCGATCGACGCCCAGTCGCCGTGTGTCCAGACGCCGGGGAACCGGCGCCAGTAGGCGTCGAGGTAGCGCTCGTCGTCGCCCCAGATGCCGCGCGTCATTCCGGGCCACGGGCGCTTGCAGACGAGCTCGCCGACCTCGCCGCGCACGGGGTTGCCCTCGGCGTCGAACACGTCCATGTCCTGTCCCAGGGCCGGAAAGCCGAGCGCGACCGGCTTGATCGGCTCCGTGACGCACGTCGAGAGAAAGCACGCGCCGACCTCGGTGCCGCCGGAGCAGTTCACGATCGGCGTCCGGCTGCCGCCGACGTGCTCGAACAGCCAGAGGTACGGGTCGCGGTTCCACGGCTCGCCCGTCGTGCAGATCGCCTTCAGCGAGGAGAGATCCGCCTCGGGCTCGCCCTTCGGGACGAGGGCGCGGACCAGCGTCGGCGAGACGCCGAGCATCGTCACGCGCTCCGTTTCGACGAGCCGCCACAGCCGGTCGGGCGGGAAGTCCGGCGCGCCCTCGGCGTAGACGACGGTCGCCCCGCAGGCGCCGCCGCCGACGACCGTCCACGGGCCCATGATCCAGCCCATGTCCGTGGCGAAGTGAATGCGGTCGCCCGGCTTGACGTCGGCCTGGTAGGCGACCTCGCGCGCGATCGAGGCGAGGAACCCGCCCTGCACGTGCACGGCGCCCTTCGGCTTCCCGGTCGTGCCGGACGTGTACGCGAGCAGGTACGGGTGCTCGGAAGGGACCTGTACCGGGGACATTCCCCCGGACGTGTCCGCGACGAGCTCGTCCCACCAGCGGTCGCGGCCGATCGTCATCGGCGTCTTGTCGAGGCCGAGGCGTCGCCAGACGACCGTGTGCGCGACGGCCGGCGCGCTGGTGAGCGCCTCGTCGGCGATCTCCTTCATCGGCACGACCTGGCCGCGTCGCAGCGAGCCGTCGGCGGTGATCAGCGCCTTCGCCTTCGCGTCGGCGAGGCGTGCCGCGATCGCCGGCGCCGCGAAGCCGGAGAAGATCGGCACCTGCACGGCCCCGAGCTGCGCGCACGCATGCGACGCGATCGCGACCTGCGGCGACATCGGCAGGAAGATCCCGACCGCGTCGCCCTCGCCGACTCCGATCGACGCCAGTCCCTCGGCCAGCCGGTAGACGGCGTCGGAGAGCTCGCGCCA
>DATFTK010000015.1:0-7564 GCA_035262005.1 Gaiellaceae bacterium
GCTCCCTTTCGGAGCGGCCTCGGAAAGGTGAGCTCGTACACCGGCCGATCAGGCTGGCTCATGTCGGTGACCTGGTACGCATGCGGCGCGGCCAAGCCGGCCGCGGCGAGGAGCGTCGCGATGGCCGCAGCCACGCTAACCCCCGGACAGGTCCACGTGCTCGACGGCGTCGCGCAACGGCCCCTCGACGTCGACGAGGTCGTCTGCGAGCTCGCGCGCCCGCTCGAGCAACGGCCGGTCCTTGCGCAGCTGCGCGAACTTGAGATCGGTCAGCCCCGACTGGCGCGTTCCGCGCAACTGCCCCCCGCCGCGGATCTCGAGATCCTCTTCAGCGAGCTCGAACCCGTCCGTCGTGCGCACGAGCGCCTCCAGCCGCCGCGCCGCCGTCTCCGTCAGGTCCTCGCGCGCGCGCGAGACCAATAAGCAGTACGACTGCTCCGCCCCCCGGCCGACACGGCCGCGGAGCTGGTGCAGTTGCGCGAGCCCGAAGCGGTCGGCCTCCTGCACGATCATGATCGTCGCGTTCGGGACGTCGACGCCGACCTCGATCACGGTCGTCGCGACGAGCACGTCGAGCTCGTGCGCCTTGAATTGCGCCATCAGCTCGCGGCGGTCGGCCGGACGCAACCGTCCGTGCAGCAGCCCGACCCGATACCCGCGCAGCTCCGCCCGCCGCAGCCGTTCCGCCTCTGCCTCAGCGGCGCGAGCCTGGCTCGTTTCCGCCTCCTCGATCAGTGGGCACACGACGTACGCCTGCCGTCCCGCGTCGAGGTGTTTGCGCAGTCGCGCGTATGCCTCGCCGCTCTTCTCCTGCGTCACCCAGGCGGTGACGATCGGCTTCCGGTTCGCCGGCGGCTTCGCGATCTCGGAGACGGACAGGTTCCCGTACAGGGTCAGCGCGAGCGTGCGCGGGATCGGCGTGGCCGTCATGTGCAGCACGTGAGGCGAACCCGCCTCCGTCAGTGCGCGACGTTGCTCGACGCCGAACCGATGCTGTTCGTCCACGACCGCGACTGCGAGATTCGGGAGCTGTACGCCCTTCTGGATCAGCGCATGCGTCCCGACGACGATGTCGGAGTTGACGTCGTGCTTGACGGAGCCGGTCAGCAGCGCGCACGTGACCCCGAGCTGCCTGCACGGCTCGTCGAGCGTGAGGAAGTGCTGCTCTGCGAGTGTCTCGGTCGGTGCCATCAGCGCGCCCTGCCGGCCCGACTCGACGGCGCGCAGCAGTGCGTACAGAGCCACGACCGTCTTCCCCGAGCCGACATCTCCCTGCAGGAGCCGCTGCATCGGCGCCGTCCGCGCGAGGTCGGCGTCGATGTCCCCGATCGCACGCTCCTGATGCTCGGTCAGCTCGAACGGGAGGACGTCGCAGTACCGCGCGACGAGCTCGCCCGGCGGCTCGAGTGCCGGGGCGACCTCCTGCTCGCGCTCGCGCCGCTGCAACGCGAGACCGACCTGCAGCAACAGCAGCTCGTCGAACGCCAGCCGCCGCCGCCCGGCTTCCGCATCGTCGAGCGAGCGCGGCCGGTGCAGGGCCCAGAGCGCGTCGGTCCGCGTCGGAAAATCCTCTTGCACCCACGCCGGCAGCGGGTCGGCGACCGCCTGTGGGAGCGCCGCGGCCACCAGCTCGCGCACCTTCTTCGGCGTCAGCTCCTCGCCCGCGGGATAGACCGGCGCATAGTCCGCAGTCGCCTGGCCGTTGCCGATATCGAAGCTGCGGACGTCGAAGCCGTAGCGACCCTGCCGCCCGCGGAGCCGCACCGCCGTCCCCGGCAGCAGCTGCCGCTCCAGCCACGGCTGGTTGAACCAGGTCGCGGAGATGGTCGCGCTCCCGTCCGAGACGCGCGCGGTGAGCATCTGCAGGCGCCCGCGCCGACGCTTCGACACGGAGAGCACCTCGCCGCGGATCGCGACCTCGTCGTCGCCCCCGAGCTCCGCGATGCGAAGCTCCTCCACCGGCAGCTCGTAGCGGAACGGCCTGTGCTCGAGCAGGTCGCCGACCGTGGCGAGGCCGAGCCGCTCGAGCTTCTTCTTCAGCGCCGGCCCGACGCCCGGGAGCGTCTCGACGGAGCGCGCGAGCGCGTCAGCGCGCGGGAACAGTCGCGGCCGCGGCCACGCCGTTGTTTCCTCGCCAGCGAACCCGACGGTCACTCCGTGTCATCGAACCAGAAGAAGCCGACGGTACCGGGGCCGGCGTGCGTGCCGACGACCGCCCCGAGCGTCGTGACGACCTCGATGTCGGCCTGCGGGCGCTCGGCGTGGACCATCTTCTCGAGCTGACGCGCCTTCTCGGGCGCGTCGGCGTGCGCGATGCCGACCTTCAACGTCGGCGTGTCGCGCGTCGTCGACGTGAACGCCTCGACGAACTCCTGCATCGCCTTCCGGTTGCCGCGCACGCGCTTGAGCGGGACGACTTCGCGCTCGATCGTGAGGATCGGCTTCACCTGCAGAAGCTGGCCGGCCCACGCGCTCGCACGTCCGATGCGACCGCCGCGCCGCAGGAACTCGAGCGTGTCGACGGTGAAGGTCAGGTGCGCCTGCGAGCGGTAGCGGTCGATCAGCGCCTCCACCTCCTGATCCGTGGTGCCAGACACGAGCCGTGCCTGGATCGCCATTCCGAGCATGGCGATCGCGGCCGAGGCGCTCTCCGAATCCACCACGCGCACCTTGTCCCCGCCAATCTCCGCGCCTGCGGTCGTCGCGCTCTGGTAGGTGCCAGACAGGACGGCGGAGATGTGGAGCGAGTAGATGCGGTCGTACGCGGCGAGCTCCTCGTACGTCCGCAGGAAATCGCCCGGCGTCGGCTGCGACGTCGTCGGCAGCTGCTCGGAGGTGCGCAGCCGCGCGTAGAACTCCGCCGGCGAGAGGTCGACGTAGTCGCGATAGCTCTGGTCGCCGAACAGGACATAGAGCGGCACGACGCGCCAGTTCGCAAACCGGTCCGACGCCTCGGGGAAATCCGCGGTCGAGTCGAGCACGATCGCCGTGTTCTGAGCGGTCAGGTCCATCTAAGCCGCGTTGCGGATCGCTTCGACGATCTCGTCCAGCTCCTGATCCTTGGAGAGGCACGCGACGACACCGGCCTCGTACAGCGCGTCGACCTCGCGCAGGTTCGCCGACGCCGTCAGGCACACGACGGCGACGTTCGGCGCAGCCTCGCGCACGGCGCGCGTCGCCTGCACGCCGTCGATGCCGGGCAGGCGGTAGTCCATCAGCACGACGTCCGGCTGGTGCGCGCGCACCACGTCGGCGGCGGCCGTCCCTTCGGCAACGGACGCGACGACGTCGATGTCCGAGCGCAGGCCGAGCAAGAGCTCGAGGGCCTCGCGGAAGACGTCGTTGTCCTCGACCAGCACGAGGCGGATGGGTGCGGCCACTCGCTGAGCCTATTCGGCTGAGAGGAGGAGCGGGTAGTGGGGCTGGCCTCCGGCCTGCACCTCGAGCTCGAGCTCGGGGTGGCGCTCGCGGATCCGCTCGACCAGCCCGTCCAGCTCCGGCGCGTCGTCCCCCGTCAGCAGCGTCATCAGCATCCGCGGCTCGGCGAGCAGTTGCTCGGCCACCTGCTCGGCCACCTCGTCGAAGGCGTCGCCGACGGCGACGGGCTCGCCGCCCGCCAGCCCGAGCCAGCGACCCTCGCGCACCGCGACCCCGTTGAGATCGGCGTCCCGGGAGGCGAGCGTGACCTCGCCGGTGACGACGCCGTCGAGCACCTCTGACATCTCCGCGGCGTTGTCCGAAGCCGAGCGCTCGGGCAGGAACGACACCAATGCCGCAAGACCCGCAGGGATCGAGTCGGTTGGCACGACCGTCACCGGTTTCTCGGCGAGCTCGGCCGCCTGCTCCGCCGACAGGATCACGTTCGAGTTGTTCGGCAGCAGGATGATCTCCTCGGCGTCGGCGGCGGCGACCGCGTCGACGAGCTCCGCGGTCGAGGGGTTCATCGTCTGGCCGCCCTCGACGATCTCGGCCGCGCCGAGGCTCTCGAACAGCGCGCGGTTGCCGCTGCCGGCCACGACCGCGACGACGCCGCTGCGAGCGGCCGGCGTGTCCGGCACCGCTTCGAGCAGGCGCTCTTCGCGCTGCACTGTCTGCTCGTGCATGTTCGCGATCTCGACGCGGTCGATCACGCCGATCGCCGTCCCGATCGCGAGCGCTCGCCCCGGCTCGTCGGTGTGGACGTGCACCTTCAGCGCTTCGCGGTCGCCGACCACGAGCAACGAGTCGCCGAGCTGCTCGAGCTCGTCCTCGATCGCGTCGGCGTCGAGCTCATCGCCCTCGATCATGAACGTCGTGCAGTAGCGGTAGCGGGAGAGCTCCTGGTGGATCGCCTCGACGCCGAGCTCTTCAGGGAGCTCCGGTGCCACCTCCGGCAGCGGTTCCCCCGAGACCGCCGACGCAAGCCCGCGGACGAGCTCGAGCAGCCCGGCGCCGCCTGCGTCGACGACACCAGCCTCGCGCAGGACGGCGAGCTGCTCCTGCGTGCGCTCGACGGCCGCCTCCCCGCGATGCACGACGGCCGTCAGCAGCTCCGCGTCCGTCGCGAACCTCCGCTGCTCGGCTTCGTCCGCGAGCTCGCGGATGACCGTGAGCATCGTCCCTTCGACGGGCTGTCGCACCGCACGGTACGCCGCGTCGCTCGCCGACCGGAACGCGATGGCGACGCTCGCGTCGCGCGCCAGCGCCTCGGCCGCGCCGCGCACGATCTGCGAAAGGATCACGCCGGAGTTCCCGCGTGCGCCCATCAGCGCCGCTCGCGTGATCTCCTTGAGCAGCGCGACGCGCTCGTCGGTGTCGGTCGCGTCGAGCTCGTCGACGACGGAACGTGAGGTGAGCGTCATGTTCGTCCCGGTGTCGCCGTCGGGGACGGGGTACACGTTCAGGTCGTCGATCCGCTGCCGGTTGCGCTCGAGCGAGTCGAGCGCAGCGTGCGCGAGTTGCCTGGCGAGGGTCAGGTCGCTCATGCGCTGGACCTGCGGACGTCCTGGATCCGCACCTCGACGCTCTTCACCTGCAGGCCGGTGAGTCGCTCGACCTCGTACTGCACGCGGTTGCGCAGCGTCGACGCGACCTCGGCCAGGTTGAGCCCGTATTCGACGACGACGCTGAGCTCGATCGTGACGCCGTCCTCGCCGCTGCCGCCGACGGTGACGCCTTGCCGCAACGGGTCGCGCGTCAGCAGCCGCTTGCGCGAGGCCATGCCGATCACGCCGTAAGCCTCGGTCGCAACGCGGCCGACGATGTGCGCGACGGCCTCGTGCGAGATCGAGATGCGGCCGAGCGGCGAGGCCAGTGCAGGAGCGGGGGCGGCCTCCACGCCAGGATTAGACCACGCTGCGCCGGACGAAGTTGCTGCTCACGCCGAGTTTTCGAGCCCGTCCCAGCCCCAGCGCGGCATCGGCAGGCCGCCAGGGACGACGGCGTCCACGGCGGAGTAGGCCATGACGTTGTCGACGGCCCAGCGCATGTACGCCTGCATCGCGGCCCGAAACTCGGGATCGGCGGGCAGGGCGGCGTCGTCGAGCGCCCCGACGAAGCACGTGTAGAAGCGCTCGGGTAGGTCGCCCATCTCGCCGTTGCCGCAGTGGAGGGCGAGGACGTGCGTCTCGTCACCGCACGTCTCCGAGAAGGTCTTCGGCCCGCCGAGCACCTCCGCCCAGTACGCCGCGAGCCGCTCGACGTGCTGCGGGTGCTGGTCCGGGTGCGAGAACGGGTGGTTCAACTCCGGATCGGCGAGACAGCGCGCGTGGTGCGCGCGCGCCAGCGCGAGCAAGGCGGCGTCGCCGCCGGCGAAGTCGTAGAGCGTCTGCCGGCTCAGACGGCCTTCTGCACCTTGCCGCCCTTCAGGCAGCGGGTGCAGACGTAGGCCCGGGTCGGCTTGCCGTGCAGGAGGACGCGAACCCGCTGGAGGTTCGGGTTGAAGCGGCGCTTCGTGGCCACCATCGAGTGGCTCCGGTTATGGCCGAAGCCGGGCTTCTTTCCGCAGACGGAGCAGACCTTGGACATCGGGCGGCCATGGTAGCGAAACGTGGATAAAAGTCCTGCGAACTGGGTAGACCGCAACCGTGGTCCTCACTGATCCCGACCTCGAGTACAGGCTTCGCGAGCTGGAGGTCGCCCGCCGGCGCTTGGCGGAGGCGCTGCTGCGGGTTCAGGACGTCAGGGCAAGGCTCAACGCGCAGAGGCGCGCAGCTGAGCGAACGCATCCGCCATTTCGAGCGCCGTACGTACCGCCTCGGCGCCCTTGCTGATCCGCGCGAGCGCTTGCTCCTTCACGTCCACCGTCAGCACGCCGAACGCAACCGGCACGCCGGTCTCGAGCGCCGCGAGCTGCAGGCCGCTCGCAGCCTCTGAGGCGATGAAGTCGAAGTGCGGCGTCTCACCGCGCACGACGCAGCCGATTGCGACGACGCACGCAAAGCGCCTCGTCTTCGCCAGCGCCATCGCAGCTAGCGGCAGCTCGAAAGCGCCGGGAACCGGCATGACGGTGATCGCGTCCCGTGGCACACCGGCCGACGCGAGCTCCTCCAGCGCCGCCTCGAGCAGCTGGTTCGTGATCTCGCCGTTGTAGCGGGAGGCGACGATCGCGACGCTGCGGCGCGTCCCGTCGGGGATGCCCTCGAGGACGTTGACGTCGTCGGGGATGTCGAGCTCGCCGTACGCGTGCTGCTGCGCCTCCGCCGCGCCCTCGCCTTCCTCGCTCGGCTCCTCCTCGCGAAACTCGCTCGGCTCGTCCAGCTCTGCTATCTCGGTGTCCGGCCAGGTCTCGCTCACTCGCCACCCTCCAACGGCTCGTACTTCAGATCCTGATGGTGAAGCTTGTGGCCGAGCTTGTCACGTTTCGTCGCGAGATACCTCGCGTTCTGAGGCGTCGGCGCGGTCTCGATCGGCACCTGGTCGACGACGGTGATCCCGTATCCCTCGATCCCCACGATCTTCTTCGGATTGTTCGTCAGCAGCCGGACGGTGCTGAGCCCGAGGTCGGCGAGGATCTGGTTCCCGATCCCGTAGTCGCGCATGTCCGGCTGGAAGCCGAGCTCGAGGTTCGCCTCGACGGTGTCGAAGCCGTTCTCTTGCAGCTCGTAGGCGCGGAGCTTGTTCAGCAGGCCGATCCCCCGGCCTTCCTGGGCCATGTACAGGAGGACGCCACGCTCCTCCCCCGCGATCTGCAGCAGCGCTTGCTCGAGCTGCTCGCCGCAGTCGCACCTGAGCGAATGGAACACGTCCCCTGTCAGGCACTCGGAGTGGACGCGGACGAGAACGCCTTCGGCGCCGTCCACGTCGCCCTTCACGAGCGCGACGTGGTGCTTGCCTGTCAGGGTCTCGCGGAAGGCGACCGCGACGAAATCGCCGTACAGCGTCGGCAGCTGCACCGTGGTCATCCGCTCGACGAGCTGCTCGTGGCGCCGGCGGTACTCGATCAGGTCGGCGACGGTGACGAGCTTGAGGCCGTGCCGTTCGCAGTACGGGATCAGGTCGGGGATGCGGGCCATCGTCCCGTCCTCGTTCATGATCTCGCAGACGACGCCCGCGGGAATCAGGCCTGCGAGCCGCGCGAGATCGA
>DATFTK010000016.1:0-3695 GCA_035262005.1 Gaiellaceae bacterium
CGCGTCCGGTCAGGCGTTGCGCGTGCGCCGGTGTGAACAACGCCTTGTGCGTCACGTCGAGCCCGACCATCGTCGTGTCGATTCCGCTGCCGAAGACGCGCGCTGCGGCCTCCGGGTCGGCCCAGATGTTGAACTCTGCGGCGGGCGTGACGTTCCCCTCCGCGATCGCGCCGCCCATCAGGACGATCCGGTCCGGCCTCGCGTCGGGATGGAGCGCGAGCAGGAGCGCGACGTTGGTGAGCGGGCCCGTCGGCACGAGCGTGACCGCGCCGTCCAGCTCGCGGATCTGGTCGGCGAGGAAGTCGACCGCGTGCCGGTCGAGCGGCTTGCCGTTGGCCGCCGGCAGATCGGGGCCGTCGAGGCCGGTCTCCCCGTGCACGTAGGAGGCGACGTACTGCTCGCGCACGAGTGGCCGGTCGGCGCCGGCCGCGACCGGGATGTCGGTGCGCCCGACGAACTCCAGCACGCGGATCGCGTTGGCCGTCGTCTTCTCGAGCGTTTGGTTCCCCGCGACCGTCGTCACGCCGAGCAGCTCGAGCTCCGGCGAAGCGAGCGCGAGCAGCAGCGCGATCGCATCGTCGTGCCCGGGGTCGCAGTCGAGCAGGATCTTCGTCGCGCTCACGCGCGGAGTATTGCGTCTACCTCGTCGGCGGTCGGGAGGGAAGGTTGCGCACCGAAGCGAGAGACGGCGAGCGCGCCGGCGGCGCAGGCGCGCAGCAGTGCCTCCTCGCGGTCGCGTCCCTCCAGCAGCGAGACGACGAGACAGGCGGTGAACGCGTCGCCCGCGGCCGTTCCGTCCACCGGGTCGACCGGCGGCGGCGTCGCGCGGGCGACCTCACGTCCGTGCTCGAGCAGCAGCGCCCCCTCGGCGCCGAGCGTCAGCGCGAGCAGGGGCTGGTCGCCGATCACCTCCGCCTCGTAGCGGTTGGCGACGACGAGGTCGGCCTCGACCGGCATGGGCCTCGCGGGCGCCGCATTGACGCAGAGCCAGTCCGCTTGCTCGCGTGCCTCACGCACGGCCGCGTCCGGGATTTCGAGCTGGCAGAGGACGTGGCCGTCCGCGGAGAAGCCGCCGACCCGTGCGTTTGCTCCAGGCACGACGACGATCTGATTCTCGCCGTCGGCCGCGACGAGGATGATCGCGACCCCGGTCGGGTCACCCACCTCGCGCACCGCGAGCTCGACGTGCTCCGCGAGGAGACCGCTGAGCGCCTCGTCGGCGTTCGGATCGTCTCCGACGCAGCCGACCATCCGCGTCTCCGCGCCGAGGCGGGCCGCCGCGACGGCCTGGTTCGCACCCTTGCCCCCCGGGATGCGTTCGAGCGTCGCGCCCGTCAGCGTCTCCCCCGCGCGCGGCAGCCGTTCGACCCGGGCGACGAGGTCGAGGTTGATCGAGCCGACGACGGTCAGGGACGGTTCCACGTGCCGATCGTAAGCTCCGGCTCGTGCAGACGGCTCTCGTCCTCGCGATCGACGATGCCGGGCCGTTCGACGCCGTTCGCCGCGAGCTGATCCCTTCGGAGGTCGCCGCAGGCATTCCGTTCCACGTCACGCTCCTGTATCCGTTCGGCGAGCTCGCGGATGAAGCTCGAGCGTTCTTCGCCGAGCGAAGGCCGTTCGAGCTCGCGCTCACCCGGGTTGCGGCGTGGCCGGACGTCGTTTACCTGGTTCCGGAGCCGGACGCCGAGCTCCGCGCGCTCATGCGAGACCTGTTCGCGCGCTTCCCGGAGTGGCCACCGTATGGCGGGGTCCACGACGAGGTGATCCCGCACGCGACGCTCGCCGAGGAGGTCGAGGGGCCCGCTCTCCGCGGCGGGCTCGAGCGCCGCCTCGCCCCGCACCTCCCCCACCGGTGCCAGGCACATGACGTGTCTCTTTTGGAGGAGTTCGCGCCGAACCGCTGGCGCGAGCGCGAACGGTTGCCGCTCGGCGGATGAGCTGGCGCGACTTCGAAACGGCGGCGCCGGAGCTCGCGCGGGCTGCCCGAGCGCGATTCGAGCAGACCAGGATCGCCCTGCTCGGCACGATTCGTGGAGACGGCTCGCCGCGGATCAGCCCGATCGAGCCGTATTTCACGATCGACGAAGTGCTCTTCGGCGCGATGGCACGGTCGCTCAAGCTGAACGATCTCGACCGGGACGCGCGCTGCGTCGTCCACAGTGCGATCTCGCAAGATCCCACGCAACCGCCGCCGCTTCCTCGACGCTCAACGTGAACACCCGTGCCGCCTCGGCGGGCTGCGACATCCACCAGGCGTCACTGTGCTGAAGCGCGGTGAGATGACCGTCACGCGCTGGTCCAGCCGCAAAGCCCTCAGAGAGACGAAGCGGGACTACCCGCGACTAAGCAGCGAGCGCGCGAAGGTCGACTGCCGCGCGCTCCAAGTTCTCGCGCAGGTCGAACAGCCCGGCCCACAGGGCCGACCGGTCCGGCGGCGCCTCGATCCGCGCCATGTCCGCGAGCCCCTGCAGAGCGCGCACGAGCACCGCGAGCTCGAGGTAGGCCTGCGCGATCCGCGTCGGGCACGCGCTGACGCCGGCCCGCTTGAGGATCGGGGCCCACTCGAGGAGCTCGCCGGCGCCCGGCCCGCCGTACCACGACCGGCCCTCGGCACGGTCGCACTCCAGCTCCAGCAGATAGCGGTCCAGCGGCCGCTCGAGCCCCGTGAGCGCCGTCTCCGCGCGGTCGGCTGCGTGCCTGAGCGCCGCTTCGCGGCCGCCGGCGGTCGCCGGATACGCGTCGCCGCGAGCCCAGCGCTCGAGTAGCCGGCAGAACGCGAGCGCCGCCGCCTCGCACGCGCCGAGCTGGCTCACGAGGCGCCGCGCGGTCGCCCACTCGGCCGCGTGGTCCTCGAGCACGTCCGCCCAGCCGGGCTCTCTCGCTCGGATCGCCATCAGACCTCCACTACTACCGGAAGGATCATCGGGCGGCGATGGGTCCGGTCGTACACGAGCTGCCCGACCTCGTCGTGTAGGTGCTCCTGCAGCAGCTTGATCTCACTGATGTCCTCCTCGAGACATTGCTGCAACACACGATTGGCCTCGTCGCGCAGTTCGTCAAGGAGGGGACCTGAACCGTCGCCGAAGCCGCGGGCGATCAGCTCCGGCGGTCCGGCGGAGCCGCCGTTCGACGCCGCGAGCGTCGCGACGATGATCAGGACGCCGTCCTCGGACAGCCGGCGTCGGTCGCGCAGGGCCACGTCTTGCACGTCCCCCACTCCCAGCCCGTCGACGAACGCCAGGCCCGTCTCGACCTCGTCGACGACGCGTACGCCTTCGCGCGACAGCTCGACGACGGTCCCATTCTCCGCAAGCACGATGCTCGACGCCGGCACGCCTGCGTCGCGCGCGAGCTGCGCGTGTGCCGCCTGCATCCGGAACTCGCCGTGCACGGGCATCACGGCGCGCGGCCTGAGCAGCGACAGGATTGTGCGCAGCTCCTCGGCGCATGCATGGCCGGATACGTGCACGGGCGCGATCTCCTGGTGCAGAACCTCGGCGCCGGCCTTCGCGAGCTGGTTGATGGTGTCGTGCACGCGCAGCTCGTTCCCGGGTACCGGCTTGGCGGAGATGATCACCGTGTCGCCGCGCTCGACGCGCAGCGCCGGATGGTCGTGGTATGCGATTCGCGTCAGCGCCGACAGCGGCTCGCCCTGGCTCCCCGTGCAGAGGATCAGCTGCTCGTTCGGCGGCAGC
>DATFTK010000017.1:0-15571 GCA_035262005.1 Gaiellaceae bacterium
GAGAGCCGGGCGACGTTGGCGAGTCGAAGTTACGACCCCGCCGGCGCGCTCACCATCACCGGCGCGCTCGCGCTGCTCGTCTACGCGATCGTCGAGGCGCCGAACAGGGGCTGGGGCGACCCGCAGACGATCCTCCTCCTCGCCGGCTCGGGCGTCTTGCTCGCGGCCTTTGTGCTGATCGAGTCGCGCCAGGCGGCGCCGCTCGTTCCGCTCCGCATCTTCCGCTCGCGCATGATCGTCGGCGCGAACGCGGTCATGCTCGTCTTCGGCACGCTCCCCTACGGGCTCGGGTTCGTGCTCACGCTCTACGCCCAGCAGGTGCTCGGCTACTCCGCCGTCAAGTTCGGGCTCACCTCGCTCGTCTTCCCGGTCATGGCCGCCCTCGGCTCCGTGCTCGGGCAGTCGTTCGTGCTGCGGGTCGGCTTCCGCCCGGTCGCCGCGGTCGGGATGGCGCTGATGGGCGGCGGGGCGCTGCTGCTCACCCAGGTCTCGGTCGGCGGCAGCTACTTCGGTGACATCTTCTTCGGCCTGCTCGTCTTCGGCCCCGGCGTCGGCCTCGCCTTCGTCACCGCCTCGATCGCCGCCCTCGCCGGGGTGCCCGAACGCGAGTCCGGGCTCGCCTCCGGGCTCAGCAACACCAGCTTCCAGATCGGCGCGGCGCTCGGGGTCGCCATCGTCACCACCGTCGCCGTCACCCGCACCGAGGACTACCTGGCCGCGAACACCGGCGCCAACCGGCTCGTCGCGCTGACCGAGGGCTTCCAGTCGGCCTTCCTCGCCGTCGCCATCCTCGCCGGGATCGGGGTCGCGCTCGCGCTCCTCCTCCTCGGGCGGCCGCGCGCGGTACCGCAGGAGCAAGTCGCGGTGCTCAACGTCTCCTCCTTGGCTCCATGTCCCGAGGCCGAGCCTTCCCCGGGCCCCTCGGGCGATTGATGCGACATACGACCAGGAGAGGCGGACGGTGAAGCGGGTCATGGTTCGGTACAGGGTCAAGCCCGAGTGGGCGTCCGAGAACGTCGAGCTCGTCCGCGCGGTCTACGACGAGCTGCACGAAACGAGGCCCGAGGGGCTCCGCTACGCGACGTTCAAGCTCGACGACGGCGTTAGCTTCGTTCACCTCGCAGAGCACGACGAGGACGGTCCGAATCAGCTGACGCGGCTCGCCTCATTCCAGCGCTTCCAGGAGGGCATCAAAGAGCGCTGCGACGACCCCCCGGTCGTCAGCGACGTCAGCACGATCGGTGCCTATCGGCTAGTCGGCGAGTCATCCGGGCGGCTGAAAGCGATCGATTTCGAACGGACCAGCCGAATTCAGGAATAGTTGGCTCCTGTAGCTCCTCAGCAGGTGCTTACTTCCACCTTTCCATGACCTTCTTTCGCTCGTCCGCAGGCTTCTGAAGCTCGTCGGCGACTTCTTTCGTCGGCGCCGTCGGCTCGGTCGGCGCGGGATGCTCGGCGTCGGAAGACGCTGATGCGACGGGCTCATCCGGCTCATTCGCGGACGCGCTCTGCTCGGGCGGTTCGCCTCCGGTCGGTGCCTCGTTCATCGTGTGCTCCTCTCGCTGTTCTGCCTGCGGAATCGTCTCAGGCATACGGCGCCGTGTAAACACCGGGTTGCTCCAGTGGTGCGCCACTTGCGCCGGTCATCGGCGACCTTTGACGATGCTTGACGACCTGGAAGCCGGTCACCCCGCCTAAGGCCAAAACCCGCTTGGCTGAGCGGGTTTTGGCTTGCATGGCGGAGGTGCCTGCGGAAAGCGGCGCGGGCGTCACTCCGGATCTCGGATGTTCCCGTTGGCATCGAGTTGTCCGCCCGGGCCGGTCAATGGGCGCTCGACGAACTTCGTCGTGCGGTTGAGCCCGAAGCGGCGATTCCAGAGCACTGGGTTCTGGCGCCCAAGGAGCACCGTGCCACGCAGCGCACGGGCGAGACCGAGCGAGCTCTCCGTGCCGGGCCGAAGGTAGTCGGCGAAAGCGGATCTCGTCACCGCGTCGAGCCTGTCGTCGACCATGACCCGATAGCCGGCGCGCGCGAGCTGTCGCTTCAGGTCGCGCAGGTCGAACGATTCGGCCCAGGGTGATGCGAACGGGGTCCACGTCGACGCCGATACGGCGGCGACCGGAGGACGTGAGCTCAGGCCCGCCGATCCGGCCAGGATCAGCGACGTTGCGGCAGCAGCGGCGGCGAGCGCCGGAACGAGGAAGGCAAGCGCCAGTCTGCGCCGGGGAGCCGAATGCGTTGTCCAGGTGACCTCGCTCATCGCCGCCGCCCCCAGTCCGGAGAGCCGTCGTAGTTCCGCGTCCGCGTGATCGGCCGACGATGGCTGCCATCGGCGTTCATCACGAAGAGGTCGTTCAGCGTCGCGCCCGGGCGGTTTACCGCGCCGACGACCGTGCCGAAGACGATCGACTTGCCGTCGGGCGACCACGAGCCCGTGCTCATACCCGTCAGGCCGCTGAAGTGCGTCAGCTGTTGGAGCCCCGTCCCATCCGGACGGATGGTGAAGAGGTTGCCGTGATCCGGTCGACCGGCTCCGAAGAGGATGCGCGTGCCGTCCGGCGACCAGTCGGGGTGATTGTCGGCCCGGAGGTTCCAGGGTGTGATGCGCCGCAGGCCGCTTCCGTCAGCATTCACGACGAAGACCGCCGGAAACGCCCTGGGCTTCGAGACGAACACGAGCTGCTTGCCGTCGGGAGACCACCCGGGCATGACGCCGCGGCCGATGGCACCCGGATGCCGAAGGTTCGCGTCGGCGACCATCACGACCTCCGGGCCGCTGCGGTAGCGCGTGAAGGCGATGTGCATGCCGTCCGGCGAATAGACCGGGTACGTGTCATCCGGGCAACGCGGCGGCGACGGGTTGGCCGGACAGCGCGGGCTGAGACGCCGCTGCTGGCTGCCGTCAGGGCGCATCGTCCAGAGGTGGCATTGATCGTTGATGCACCGCTCGAACAGGATGCGCGAGCCGTTGGGGGACCAGTCAGGCTGGTCGTCCTCGTACTGGCGCGAAGCGTGCGTGATGGTGCGTTGGCCGCTGCCGTCGCTGTTTGCGACGACGATGTGCGACGTCAGCGGCGTGTCGTGGAGCTCGTAGCGGGTGAAGGCGATCCGCCCGTTGCTGCCGGGCGCGGTTGCCTGCGAGAGGCCCGTCCCGACGCCGGCGACGACGAGCGCGCCGACACAGGCGAGCATCGTTCCTCGAATCATCGTTCCTCCTTCGATCGCATCGCCACGACGCTAGGCCGCGCGCCCTGCCTGCCTCTACGGCGCCAGCAGGCAAGTCGTCAGCAGGCAGCAGGGGTATTCGTCACCCAGCTGGCTTGGTTGCGATCGGCGCAAGGACGGTTCACAGTCGTCCTGTGCCGGCAGGCCTTGAAGTCCTGAGGACCGTCCGCCTCCGCAAGACGTTCGAGTCGGAGGGAGTCCCCGTGCGGGCGCTGCGCGGAATCGACCTGGTCGTCGGCGAGGGCGAGTTCGTCGCCGTCACCGGCCCGTCGGGGTGCGGCAAGTCGACGCTGCTGAACCTGGTCGCGGGGCTCGAGACGCCGAGCGACGGTGAGGTCGTTCTCGCCGGGGAGTCGCTCGCCGGCAAGAACGAGAGCGAGCTGGCGCACCTGCGCCGCCGGCACATCGGGTTCGTGTTCCAGTTCTTCAACCTGCTCGAGGAGGCGACGACCCTCGAGAACGTGACGCTGCCCGCCGTCGTCGCGGGCGTGTCGAGACGCCGCGCGGAGGGCCGGGCGCGCGATCTGCTCGACCTGCTCGGCCTCGGCGAGAAGGCGGCGGAGCTGCCCGGCGTACTCTCCGGAGGGCAGCGCCAGCGGCTCGCGATCGCGCGGGCGCTCGCGAACGAGCCGACGCTGCTGCTCGCGGACGAGCCGACGGGCGCCCTCGACACGGCCGGCGGGCTCGAGGTGCTCGATCTCTTCCGGCGGCTGCACGCGGGCGGCCAGACGATCCTTCTCGTCACGCACGACGGGCAGGTCGCAGATGCCGCCGAACGGCAAGTGCGGATGCAGGACGGACGCGTCGTCGGAACGGCGATTCCGCCGCACACCGCGCTTACGCCGGCGCGTTGACGTGAGCGCGGTCTGGATGCGCCTCCGTATCGAGCTCCGCTCACGCTGGCGTGAGTGGCTCGCGCTGGCGCTGTTCGCCGGCCTCGCCGGCGGCCTCGTGATCGGCGCTGCCGCCGGAGCGCGCCGCACCGACTCGGCGTTGACGCGTCACCTGATCGCCTACCGCTTTCCAGACGGCGCGATCCTGGGGGACAACGGCGCCGCCGACAACAGCGGCTCGTACTTCCAGCAGACGATCGCGCGCGTCCGCTCGCTGCCGCAGGTCGCGGCCTCTGCCGTCACCGCGGAGCTCGGATACTGCGCGCGCGACCGCGACAACCTTCCGGTCGCGGTCACCGGGCCGAAGGCAGTCGTGTTCACCGTGAACGTGGACGGCCGCTACGGAGTGGCGCTTCGTCGCCCCAAGCTCCTCCGTGGAAGGCTCGCCGACCCGCGCAATGCGCGTGAGGTGCTCGTCGACACACGCACGGCCAGTCGGCTCGGCGTGCAACCAGGCGACGTGATTCCGATCCGCGTCTTCCCGAGCTGGACCAGTCGAGATTTCACCTGCGACCCACGAATCCAGCAGGCCGTGCAGAAAGGGCCTCTGCAGCGACGCGAGATGCGGCAGATCCTGCTCGCCTGCAAGGGCGCCGATGCGTGCCGCAGACGAAAGCTCTTTGCCGACCGCCTGTACGTGCAGCTCCAAACGGGCGCCGACTTCGCGCGGCTGGCGAGGCGCTACTCCGACTTCCCCGATGCGAAGCTGACCGGCGGACGGCTCTGGGTCTCCCGTGGCCACGAGGTGGGCCCCTTCGACCACCTCGCCTTCAGCCTGCCGACGGGCCGCCTTGCGCGGCCGATCCGCACGCGGTTCGGCTGGCACATCGTCCAGGCGGTCTCGCCCATCGTCGCCGGCGGCGAGCTGGTCCGGCTGCGGGTCGTCGGGGTCGCCGCAACGACCGACCCCTACCCGCTCGGGTCGGCGACGCTGACGCCTGCCTTCCACCGCCGCTACTGGGTGGACAGCCGCTACGCGAGCTACTCGGTCTGGGTGCGGCTTCGACACGGGGCGGCAGATATCCCTGCGCTCGGCGCCGTGCGCGGCGGTGTGATTCGGCAGTCGGACGAGACGGCGAAGATCCAGCCCTCGGTGCACCACGACGCGCAGGCGCTCTGGATCGCCGCCGGCTTCGGCGCGCTGCTCGCGCTGCTCCTCGTTGCGCCCGCGTTCCTGCGGCTGGCCTCGGTAGCCGCCACGGCCAATCCGACGCTGAGGACGATCGGGATGACGCGCACGCAGCTCGTCGCGGGCGACGTCATTCGTGCGGCGGCGATCGGCGCCGTCGCCGCGGCGGCGTCGGTTGCGCTCGCCTTCGCCGTCTCGCCGCTCACGCCGGTCGGGCTCGCCCGCGAGCTCGAGCCGGATCCCGGCTTCGCCCTCGACGTCCGGACCGTCGTGATCGGTGCAGTCGTCGTGCTGCTCGCGCTCACCGTCGTCGGCTGGCTCACCTCGGCACGCACGCGGCACGAAGCACGTCCGCGGCAGGCGGGCTCGCTTGCGGACACCCTCGCGCGCTGGGGGCTGCCGCTGACCACGATCAGCGGCGTTCGGCTGGCACTCGCGCGGGGACGACACGCGAGCGCCGTTCCGACCGCCGCGGCGCTGATTAGCGCAACTGCCGCCGTCGCCGTCGTCGCGGTCGCGTTGACGTTCACCGCCAGCCTCAACCACCTCTTCTCGACCCCGCGACTGTACGGGCAGAACTGGGACTACCGGACCAACTACGACGTGCCGCCGCTCGCGCGGATCCGTGCCGACCCCTCCATCAGCGACGCCGCCCAGGGAGGCGAGGTCTCGATCCTCGTGAACGGCCGCAGGGTGGTCGTCTCCGCCATGGACGACGTCAAGGGCAGGATCGATCCGGTCGTGACTGCAGGGCGGCCGCCCGTGAGGGCGAACGAGCTCGCGCTCTCGGCGAACACCCTCGATGCGCTCCACCTCAGCATTGGAGACTGGGTCGAGGCCCGGGGGAGCCGCTCGCGGCGGATGCGCATCGTGGGCCGTGCAGTGCTGCCCGAGAGCGTGTCCAACTCCCCGCGACCGCGCGGCGCCATGACCTTCGAAGCGCTCGAGCGCTTGAGCCCGGACGCGAGCCCGTGGGTCTTCGAAGCCCGCATCGCACCCGAGGCCGACCACGAAACGAGGCTCGCGCGCCTCGAGCGGGCGTACACCCACCCACGGCCCGGGCCGCCGAAGACCGTCGCCGACTTCGAAGGGATTCGCAACCTCCCCGTCATCGCCTCGGCCTTGCTCGCGGCTATTGCGGTCGCCGCGCTCGCGCATACGCTCGCGACCGCAATTCGCCGCAGGCGCCGCCACTTGGCCGTGCTGAAGACGATCGGCTTCGACCGGCGGCAGCTCCTCGCAACCGTCGGCTGGCAAGCGTTGACCTTCGCCGCGATCGGACTCCTGGTCGGGCTCCCGCTTGGGGTCGCCGCCGGGCGATGGGCCTGGTACTTGTTCGCGAAGCAGATCGACGTTGTCCCGGAACCGGTGACGCCGGTTGCGCTGATCTTTCTGCTCGTGCCGGCGGCGGTGGTTCTCGCGCTCGCGGTCGCGGCGCTGCCGGCGTGGAGCGCGGCCAGGACGCGCGCCGCCGTGGTGCTGCGGGCGGAGTGACGTGGGGCTCGATCTCAGACGTCCGGTGCTCGTTGTCGCGACCGCCCTTGCCGTCGTGGTGCTCGTTGTGGGACTCGCGCTCCACATCCTCCTCGACTGGCCGCGGATCCTTCACGTCCTCGCGGCAACCGTCGTTTTGCTTGCCCTCGGGCTTGTGCTCTCGCCGTCGAGGCGCGTCGAGGCTCACGCGACGCGGCTTGTCCGGCCCGCGGTCTTGCTGGCCGGCCTGACCTCCCTGATCGCAGGCGTCTATGTCCTCGTCGTCGCAGGCCTCGGGCGGCCCCCGACCCACGAGCAGCGGACATTGCTTGCGCTTTCGCTGGCTGCGACCGGAATCAGCGCGCTGCTGTACGTCCCGGCGCGCCGTCGGCTTGACGCGTTCGCAGACCGGCTCGTGCACCGCAAGCGCGAGACGCCGGACGCCGTGGTGCGGAGCTTCGGCGCACGGCTCTCGCGCGCGGTCCCACTCGAGGAGCTCTTGTTGCAGCTCGTGGAGCTACTGCGGGGCAAGCTCGGGTTCGAGGCAGCCGAGATCTGGACGATCGGGAACGGATCGCTCGACCGAGTCGTGTCCGACCCGGACCGCGGGTCGTCATCGTTACCTGTGGGGGAATCCGAGGTGTCGGCTCTCGCACGCTCCCGCGTCGTCGGCGAAGGCCCGGTGTCGCTCTGGCTGCCCGACCTGCTCGCCGAACGCGACGGCGCTGCCGTTCGCGTCGCGCCGGCCGTCCACGGGGGAGAGCTGTTCGGGCTGATCGTCGCCGAGCAACGCGAGGATGCACCGCTCGACGACGAGGTCGACACCGCGCTCGGCGAGCTGGCGCGCCAGCTCGGCCTCGTCCTTCGCAATGTCCGGCTCGACGGGGACCTGCAGGCGTCGCTCGCGGAGCTTCGGCGGCAGGCGGAGGAGCTCCGCGCCTCCCGCGCACGCGTAGTGGCGGCCGCCGACGAGGAGCGCCGACGGATCGAGCGCAACCTGCACGACGGCGCGCAGCAGCATCTCGTCGGTCTGGCCGCGAACCTCGGCGCCGTCGAGCGGCTGATCGACCAGGACCCAAAGGAGGCGAAGGCTGTGGTTTCCGGCCTCCAGCAGGCTGCCCAGGAATCGATGGAGTCGCTTCGCGTCCTCGCGCATGGCGTCTACCCGCCGCTGCTCGAGGACCGTGGGCTTGCCGAGGCTCTCTCACATGCCGCGAGGTCGGCGGCAGTTCCGACCAGCGTCGATGCAACCGGGGTGAGGCGATACGACGCGGGCGTCGAGGCAGCGGTCTACTTCTGCTGCCTGGAGAGCCTCCAGAACGCCGCGAAACACGGGGGTGACGGCGCCCGGGCAAAGGTCCGCGTCTGGGAGAAGGGCGAGTCGCTCCGGTTCGAGATCGGAGACGACGGCGCCGGTCTCGATCCGACGGTGAGCGGGCGTGGCACCGGTCTGACCAACATGCACGATCGCCTGGGCGCGGTCGGCGGCGAGCTTCGCATCGAGTCGACCCTCGGCCGCGGCACGCGGGTCATGGGGACGATCCCTCTGAAGGGCTAGTCCCCGTCCCGCTCGGCGAGGTAGAGGAGGACGGCCTTCACACGACGGTTCGCGTCTGGCTGCCACGCAACACCGAGCTTGCGGAAGATCGAGTGGATCACCTTCTCGACGGATGGTTCGGTGATGACGAGCGAGGCCGCGATCGCGGCGTTGTTCTTGCCCTGCGCCATCTCCTCGAGCGTCTCCCGCTCGCGTGGCGTGAGCTCGTCGAGCGGCGACCCGCCTCGCGCTTTCGCTGTGACGAGCGCTTCGACGATCTTCGGGTCGATGACCGAGCCGCCGTTCGCAACCTCGCGGATCGCGCCGGCGAGCTGCGCGACATCTCCGACACGGTCCTTGAGCAGATATGCGCGCCGGTTGGCACCTTGTTCGAGAAGCGCCAGCGCGTACTCCGGCGCCGCGAACTGGCTGAGCACGACGACGCCGGTCTCCGGGCTCTCTTCACGCAGGCGATCGGCGACCTGGATCCCCTCGTCTCGGCTCGAAGGCGGCATGCGAATGTCGGTCAGGACGACGTCGGGCTGGTGCTCCTCGATCGCTTCGAGCAGCGATGGAAGGTCGCCGCACGCGGCGACGAGCTCGATGTCGGGCTCCGGCTCGAGCAGGCGCCGGATCCCCTCCCGCACGAGATACGTGTCCTCTGCGACGACTACCCGGACCATCGCGTTCCGACTATACGGCGGCGCGGTTGCTTTGCCCCATCCTTGCAGGTGAGGATCATCCGCTCCGGATGCCCATAGCTCGTTTCGTGACTGGCTTTGTTGAGCGGAGGGGGAGGGATTCGAACCTTCGTCGGACGAAACCGCCTGAAACGGTTTTCGAGACCTTCTCGTGACGACCCCGGAGCCGCTGCGCAGCGAGCTGCGGCCGCTGACACCGGCTCCGCTGCTGCGCCGCCTTGCAGCCACGCGACCCGACGCCCGCTGCGACCCAGAGCTACGTGGCAGCTTGCTCGCTCTGCGCTCGATCGCTCGACGCATCCTGCAACTGCAAGCCGAGGAACGAGAGCTCACACGCCGGATCGAAGCGCTCGTCCGCAAGCTCGCTCCACAGCTACGCGACCAGCCCGGCGTCGGACCACACGCAGCCGCCCAGCTCGTCCTTTCCTGGTCACACCCAGGCCGCATCCGATCCGAAGCCGCCTTCGCCCGACTCGCCGGCACCGCACCCATCCCAGCCTCCTCCGGCCAAACCATCCGCTACCGGCTCGACCGCAGCAGCGACCGCAAACTCAACCGCGCCCTCCACCTGATCCTCGTCACCCGGAAACGCACCCACCCGCCAACGAGGGCCTACATCGAACGGCGCACCCAGGAAGGCAAGACCCGACGCGAAGCAACCCGCTGCCTCAAGCGCTACCTCCGCCCGCAACCTCTACCGCCTACTCGAACACGGGCCACCTATCGCGACTTGACAGGCATAGAAGCATCGCTCGCCCAACCGAGTTTGACCAGCCGCCCTCGCCGGTATACGTGTGCGGGAAAAGTTCGGAGTTGGGATGTGTGGCCGCCTATCGCAGCCAGAGTTGGTCGGCGATGACGCCCGAGTAGGGCTGGAATTGATAGTTCCGCACTCGAGCGGAGACGAAGTCGACGCCTCGTGGGTGGACGGTTGGAAGCCAGGCTGCCTCATCGACCAGTTGGCGGTCCATCGTTGCCCAGACTCTCTGTGCGGCCCGCGGGTTAGTGAAGTTGAGCGACGCCGCGTAAGTGTTGTCTGAGGCGACTCGTCGATCGCAGAACCAGGCCTGGTCGTATTGCCCTTGGCAGGAGAACCACGCGGCGAAGTATCCGTACGATGTGTCTCCGTAGGCGTTCAGCTTCAGTTGCATGTGTTGGAAGAGCCGCGGATGGCGGGCGAAGAACGCGTCATGTGGAACCAATCGGACGCTCGCGCGGTACCCGAGGCGTCGCAGCACGAGGGCGAGGTATCGGTCGACGCCAGGGTTGCCGGCGTCGCTCGAGTCCCAAACGCGGACAACCGTGCCGCGCGTTCCGGAGGCAGCGACGAGCCTCTCTGCTTTCGCGAGATCCGGCGCCGTCCACCTTCCGTCGGAACGTGGGTCGCGCGTGTACGGGCAGTCGCGGCGGTAGCCTGGGATTCCAGGCGGCAGGATCTGACACGTTGGGGTCGCCTGATCGGGGCCGCCGTAGAGGCGCACGAGTAGACGACGGTCGACTGCGAAGTTGAGGGCGCGGCGAACCTGGACGTCGTCGAAGGGCGGTATGCGAGTGTTGAGCGCATAAAAGGCCGTGGTCGGAATGGTGGCCTGGTGCAGTTGTTGGGGGGTGCTCGCCGTCAGGGCGATGAGCATCTTGGTGGGGATGGGGTCCGCGACATAGTCGGCGCGCCCCTTCTCGACGGCGCGAACTTCGGCCGCCGGGGACAGTCCGAAGCGGGTCACGATCTGGTCCGGGTTGCCGTCGGGCTGTGCGGCGTGCGACCACTCGCGGAAGTAGGGATTGCGCACGTAGCGGATCTCGTGCGTGTTTGCGCTTGCAATCTTGTATGGGCCGGTGCCCGGGATCGGCCTGAACCCGATCGCGCTGAATGGAGTTCCGGGTGGGATCGGCGGGATGGGTCGGTTTGCCAGGTCTGAGAGGAAGGACGGGGCCGGGGTCCGCAGGTGGACGCGGATGGTCCCCGCACTGTCGTCGGTGACGATTCCCCGCGATAGGTCGCATCGGCCGACGGGTGCTCTTTCGCACGCTTCGGCGCCGACGATGTCGGTGAAGTAAAGGCGCTCTTGGGCGCGAGGATGGCGTAGCGAGAAAAGACGCTCGATCGAGCGTCGGAAGTCGCTTGCACGAACCAGTCGGCCGTCGGAGTAGTGAATGTCCGGGCGCAACCGGAACGTGAACGTCGTGCCTCCGTCGGCGGGCTCGGGCACGTTCAGGGCGAGGTCCGGGACGAGCTGCGTTCCCGCCGAGCCGGGTGCGCGGTTGTAGGTGACGAGCCCGTCGGCCGTGAGAGCGTCGGATTGGAGCGGCAACAGGTCTGACTGTTGTTGCGGATCGATGGTGATGGGTCGCGTGTGCAGGAGCCTGAGCGTGCCGCCGCGGTGCTGCTCGAGCGGCGCACTCGCCTCCCAGATCTTCGCGCGGGCCGCAGCCAGGGCAACGGGTTCGCCGCCGACCTGGAACTTGGTGACGATTGCGTTGCCGTTCGGGTGATCGATGCGCGCCACCGTTCCCGAGTACCGGTCCGCGACCCAGACCGATCCATCGGCGACTTCGACCGCATTCGGCCAGCTCCCGACCTCGATCGAGGACCCGGGGGTGTCGTTCTGCAGGTCGATGCGCGTGACCGTCCCGTCGAGCTCGTTCGCGACCCAGGCCGCACCCGCGCCGATCGCAACCGCGCTGGGACCACTGCCGACGTGGACGCTCGGCAGTTGGCTGCCGGTCTTGAGATCGACAGGGACGACCTCGTTGTCGTCGTAGTCCGCGACCCAGATCCTCCCGTTGCCAATCGCCAGGGCAGTCGGCTTAACCGACAGCGGAATCCTCCTGCGCCGGGTTCCCGACACAGGATCGAACTCGATCAACTCGTTGTCGGTGAGGTCCCCGATCCAGAGACCACCGTCGCCGAAGGCTATGGCGCCGGCGCGCGCGCTTCCCAGCGGCACGATCTTCGTGACGGTGCCGGTGACGGGGTCGATCCGTTCCACTCGGTCGTCTGGCACCGAGCTCGTCCAGATCCAGCCTCCCCCGGCCGCGAGCGCCGCCGGGCTGCCCGGAACCGGTATCTCATCTCCGACCGATCGCGTTCGAAGGTCGATCCGCGAGACCGTCCCCGCATCGGGATTCGCGGTCCACAGGTGCCCGTAGGCAGCGGTCAACGCCGCCGGCGCGGCCCCGAGACCTCTAAGCGCCACCAGCTGGTTGCCGCCGTGTCCGAATCCGAGGACGATGCCGAGCGCCGCGGTCGCGCCGACGACCGCGAGCGCCAACACGACCGCCCACCTGCGGTTCGGCGCTCTCGAGACCGAGCCGGTGCCGCTCGTGGCGAGCAGGCCGGGGTCCTGTCGAAGGATCCGCCGTTCGATCTCTTGCAACTCAGCGCCGGGTTCGAGGCCGAGCTCCTCGGCCAGACGCTGCCGACCTGCTTGGTAGACGGCGAGGGCTTCTGATTGCCGGCCGGCGCGATAAAGGCAGACCATCAGGTAGCCCAGCAGCCGCTCCCGATACGGGTGCTCGGATACGAGGCGCTCGAGCTCACCGACGAGTTCCAGACCCGACCCAAGCCTGAGGTCTGCGTCGACCCGCGCCTCGAGCGCGAGCAAGCGCCGCTCCTCCAATCGCGCTGTCTCGACGCCGGCAAACGGCTCGTACTCCAGATCCGCCAGTGCAGGCGCGCGCCAAAGCGCCAACGCTGCGTGCAGAGAGTCTCTAGCCTCTGCCGCGTCTCCAACGGCAGCGGCGATGCGCCCGTTCTCGAGCAACGCCTCGAAGGTCTCTAGATCAAGCTCACCTGGCTCGACTCGCACTACGAACCCCGGCGCACGCCGTACGATCCGGTCTCGACCCAAAGCGCGACGCAAACGCGAGACGTAATCGTCGAGTGTATGCCGAGCGCTAGGCGGCGGCGAATCTCCCCATAACCCGTCGATCAGCTGGTCGCGCGAGACCGCCTCGTTGGCATGGAGCAGCAAGATCGCCAGGACCCCGCGCTGCTTGGGGCCGCCCAGAGCCAGTCGGCGACCGTCCACTCGCGCCTCGACCGGACCGAGGATCGTGAACTCCATCTCGTCAGTGAACCACTGTTCCGACCGAATTCCGAGTCTTTTCCGACGAGCTCCGTCCATCCTCCAGGCAGCAATCGAAAAGAGAGGCCGCATGAGGACGCATTCGACCGCGCTGCTCCCCGCCGGTCGCTACACGATCCACCTCGCATTCGGCTGGGGGTGCCTGGCCAAGGACCGCTGGGACCTCCGCGACCTCGACGACGGCCCGTTCACGGCTTGCTCACGACCGGCGAGCAACCTAGCGGGCCTCTCCCGGATCCCGACCCTTTCGACTTGGAGGAAGCATGCTTAGATCACGCCAATCGCAACGGCCGACACGCTGGAAGTTCGGGGCTCCACTGTCGTTTAGGGCCAGAGCCGGCCTTGTCGTCGGCCTCGCCTTCCTCGCCGTCGTCTCGAGCGCTCTCGCCGGCTCGGGGGGCGCAGCGCCCAGGATTCCGTGGGCGGTGCCGGCGGCTCCCGTCGGCAACGCCCCGACCGGCGTCGGCGTCGACGAGGCGACTCACACGATCTATGTCGCCAACATCGGGGACGGCACCATCTCCGTGATCGACGGAAACAGGTGCAACGCCCAGAATGCGTCGCGCTGCCAGACGCTCGCGACCATGCAGGTCGGCCCGGCTCCAATCGGCGTCGTGGTCGACCAGGCGACCGACACGGTCTACGTCAACACCGCTGGCAACGGGGAGGTCGCGGTCCTCAACGGGGCCACCTGTAACGCCCTGAACACGTCCGGCTGCGGACAGACGCCTGCGACCGTGACCGTGCCCGGCGGTGCGGCTGCGGGGGTGGCGCTCGACAGGGCCACTCATACGCTCTACGTCGGTGACGCCAACGAGGGGCCCGTCTCGATCGTCGACGCCGCCACGTGCAACGCGACTGACACCAGCGGCTGCGGGAACACGCCGCTTCAGGCTGCAACCCGCGGAGACGGGATTGCGGTCGACGACGCGAACCACAGCGTCTACGTCACGGACTTCAGCGATCAGCTGGTGGGGGTATTCGACGCCGCCACGTGCAACGCCGTCGACACCTCCGGCTGTGGGCAGGCGCCGACGAGCTTCTCGGTGCCCTCCACTCCGGTGCAGGCCGCAGTCGACGAGGCTACTGGGACCGTGTACGTGCCGGTCAGCTCGTTCGACCCGAATCATGCCGGAGCGGTCGCGCTCGTGGACACGGCCACCTGTAACGGAACGGTCAGCTCCGGTTGCGCGGCCACGAGCTACGCGCAGGTGGGCGTCGGCCCGAACGACGTCATCGTCGATCCGGCTACCCAGACGGTCTACATCTCGAACGAGGGGGCGAGCTCCATCTCCGTGCTGGACGCTGCCATGTGCAACGCGCACACGCCGAACCTCTGCCCGACCCACCCACCCGCCCTCGCGGCCGGTTTCCACCCGGCTTTCATCGCGCTCGACCGGCAAACGCACACCATCTACGAGTCGAGCCAGGCGTTTAACGACGTCTGGGTGCTGAACGCAGCGGGCTGCAACGCGATCAAGACCGCGGGCTGCACCCGGTTCGCCCCGACGACGACCACCGACGACGGTCCAACCGGCGTGGTGGCCGATCCCACCGCGCACACGGTGTACGCGAACGACCGCGAGGCGAACAAGATCTCGGTCGTCGACACGAGCATCTGCAACGCGCACAACGTCTCGGGCTGCGACACCGCTTGGCCGGAGATCACCGTCGGTGACCAGCCGCAGGCCAACGCGCTCAATCCGATCACCCACACGCTCTACGTCAACAACCGCGACGACAACGCGCTCTCCGTCATCGACACGGCCAGCTGCAACGCGACCGTGACCAGCGGGTGCGGGAACGTCCCGCCGACGACGGCAGTCGGTGGTACCCCACAACAGGAAGTGGTCGACGAGGCGACCGACACGATCTACGTCGCCAACGGCAACGACAACACCGTCTCGGTCGTGAACGGCGCCGTCTGCAACGCCGGCGACACGTCGGGCTGCGGCCAGAGCTGGCCGACGGTCAACGTCGGCGACGATCCCGAGGCAATCGGCGTCAACCCGGTCACCAACACGATCTATGTCACCAACACGAACGACAACACGGTCTCCGTGATCGACGGCTCGACCTGCAACAGCGGTAACTCGAGCGGGTGCGGCAAGGCCGTGGCCACGATCGCGGTGGGGGCGGGCCCGCGCTCGGTCGGGGTCGATCCGAACACGGACACGATCTTCGTCGGGAACCGAGACGACGGAACAGTGTCGGTGATCGACGGCTCGACCTGCAACGGCAAGGACAACTCCGGCTGTGGACAGACCCCGTTCGCCGTCGGCGTCGGCACTCCGAACAGCGACCTCTCGCTCGCCCGCTCGATCGCCTTCGACCCGACGACCCAGCAGCTCTTCGTCACCGTGACCGGCGACTCCGACGTCGCCGTCATCGACGGGAACAGCTGCCGTGGCAGCAACCCGAGCGGTTGCCAGGCGAAGATCGTGCCCCTCAGGATGGGCGGCTTTGCAATCTTCGCCGCCGTCGACACCTCGTCGGGAACCGTTTACGTCGGCAACAACAACGA
>DATFTK010000018.1:0-10816 GCA_035262005.1 Gaiellaceae bacterium
CACCGTGACCGGCGCTGAGCTCGTCGGGCTGATGCCCGCCGGCGCGGCCGTCGCGGCCGCGGGACGAATGCTGCACATCGACGGCTTCACGCCAGAGCACGTGCTCGAGCTGCGGCTGTTGCAGCACTACCGGAGAGCGGCGGGCTGATGCCAACTCGAGGAGACTAGAGTGGCTGTTGATGGCTCAGGCGACGGCGATCCGCCTGACCGGAGACGACCTCCGGATCGAGGATGTATGGGCGGTCGCCTACGGCGGCGCGGCCGCTGCGCTGTCTGACGAGGCGCGGACGAAGATGCGCGCTGCGCGCGAGCTCGTCGAGCGTGCCGCGCACGGAACGCGCGAGCATACGTACGGCATCAACACTGGTTTCGGCCGTTTCGTCTCGAAGTCGATTCCGGAGGAGCAGACCGAGGAGCTGCAGCTTCGCCTGCTCCGTAGCCACGCGTGCGGCGTCGGCGACCCGTACCCGCCGGAGATCGTGCGTGCAGCGATGCTGCTACGCGCGAACGCGCTGGCCAAGGGGACGTCGGGAGCGCGGATCGAGACGGTCGAACTACTGCTCGAGTGCCTCGCACGCGGCGTCCTCCCGCGTGTTCCGAGCCGCGGCTCGGTCGGTGCGAGCGGCGATCTCGCGCCACTTGCGCATCTCGCGCTGCCGCTCGTGGGGGAGGGGGAGGCGTCGTACGACGGCGAATTGCTCTCCGGCGCCGAGGCTCTCGCGGCGGCCGGGCTCGAGCCGACCCGGCTCGCGGCCAAGGAAGGCCTCTCGCTGATCAACGGGACCCAGTTCATGGCCGCGTACGGAGCGCTCGGGCTCGTGCGGGCACGCCTGCTCGCGCAGGCAGCCGACCTGGCGTGCGCGCTCTCGCTCGAAGCCTTGCAGGGCTCGCGCACCAGCTTCCTTCCGCAGATCCAGGCGCTGCGTCCGTTGCGCGGGCAGGCGGCGTCGGCGGCGAACGTGCTGCGCCTGATCGACGGCTCCGCGATCAACGAGGCACACAGGTGGTGCGACAAGGTGCAGGACGCGTACTCGCTGCGCTGCGCTCCGCAGGTGCACGGCGCCGCGCGTGATCTGCTCGACTACGTGGAAGGGACGGTTGCCGTCGAGTTGAACGCCGCGACGGACAATCCGCTCGTGCTCGTCGCCGACGAGCTGCTCGTGTCGAATGGGAACTTTCACGGACAACCGCTCGCGTTTGCCCTCGACGCGCTCGCGATGGCGAGCTCCGAGCTGGCGAACATCTCCGAGCGCCGCATCGAGCGGCTCGTGAACCCGAATCTGTCTGACGGACTGCCTGCGTTCCTGACGTCGGACGGCGGGCTGAACTCCGGCTTCATGATCCCGCAGTACGTCGCTGCGTCGCTCGTGAGCGAGAACAAGGTGCTGTGCCACCCTGCGAGCGTGGATTCGATCCCGACCAGTGCAGGGCAGGAGGATCACGTGTCGATGGGGAACGCCGCCGGTCTGAAGGCCTGGCAAGTGCTGGCGAATTCGGAGCGCGCGGTCGCGATCGAACTGCTCGCCGGCGCGCAAGGTGTCGAATTCCTTGCACCGCTCGAGCCCGGTGCCGGCGTGCGCGCAACGCACGCATTCATTCGCTCGCTGTCGGCGCGACTCGGCGACGACCGGCCGCTTGCGCCTGACATCGAGGCCGTGGCTGAGTCTATTCGGGGCCGGTCGCTCGTTGCCGCCATCGAGACTGAGGTGGGTGAGCTGGCGTGAGACGACGCTTGCGTCGTCTCACTCGGCCTGCGCCGGCTCGGGCGACGTGGCAGTCGGAACCGACCGGTCGATGCGCTGAAGGTCAGGAGCGTCGGCCGTGAGCATGGCGCGGCCGGTGGACGCGGTTGTGGAGGAGCTGTGCGGCGACCTGTCGCGGATCCGGGCGCCGCGCGGCGTTGAGTTACACGCGCGCGCGTGGTCGACGGAAGCTCCGCTGCGGATGCTGCTGAACAACCTCGACGAGGAGGTGGCGGAGCGCCCTGAGGAGCTCGTCGTCTATGGCGGCTCCGGCAAGGCGGCGCGCAATCCGGCGGCGCTGCGCGCGATCGTCCGGTCGCTGCTCGAACTCGGTGAGGACGAGACGCTGCTCGTTCAGAGCGGCAAGCCCGTCGGCGTCTTCCGGACGCATGCCGGCGCGCCGCGCGTGCTGATCGCGAACGCGCTCTTGGTGCCGCGCTGGGCGACGTGGGAGGAGTTCCGGCGGTTGGAGGCGCTCGGGCTGACGATGTACGGGCAGATGACGGCGGGGAGCTGGATCTACATCGGCTCGCAGGGAATCCTGCAGGGCACGTTCCAGACCTTTGCCGCGGCCGGCGAGAAGCACTTCGGCACCCCCGACCTGTCCGGGCGGACGATCCTCACCGCCGGGCTGGGCGGGATGGGCGGCGCACAGCCGCTCGCGGCGACAATGGCCGGCGCCGCGATCCTCTGTATCGAAGTCGACCCGACGCGGATCCGCCGCCGGCTCGAAACGCGCTATCTCGACGAGTCGACCGATTCGCTGGACGACGCCCTGCAGCGGATCCGATCGGCCGCAGCTCAACGGCGGGCGCTCTCGGTCGGCCTGCTCGGCAACGCCGCGGACCTGGTGCCGGAGCTCGCGCGGCGCGGCGAGCACTTCGACCTCGTCACCGACCAGACCGCTGCTCACGATCCACTCACCGGTTACGTCCCGAGCGGCCTCTCGGTCGAGGAGGCGGCGGCGCTGCGCGTCGCCGCCCCAGACGAGTACCTACGCCGCGCACGTGTGTCGATTGTGCAACACGTCGAAGCGCTGCTCGACTACGTCCGCGCAGGCAGCTACGTTTTCGATTATGGCAACAATCTCAGAGGTGAGGCCCGTGAAGGTGGCGTAACGGAGGCCTTCTCATACCCGGGCTTCGTCCCGGCCTATATCCGGCCGCTCTTCTGCCGGGGCGTCGGGCCCTTCCGCTGGGCGGCGCTGTCGGGAGAGGCGGCGGACATCGCGGCGATCGACGCGGTGCTCCGAGGCCTCTTCCCCGACGACCCACTGCTCCAGCGTTGGCTCGAGCTCGCGCCGGAGCGGGTTGCGTTTCAGGGGCTCCCGGCGCGGATCTGCTGGCTCGGCTTCGGCGACCGGGCGCGGGCGGGATTGGCGATCAACGAGCTCGTCCGCGCCGGCGAGGTCAAGGCGCCTGTGGTGATCGGGCGGGATCACCTCGACTCAGGATCGGTCGCCTCGCCGTACCGGGAGACCGAGGCAATGCGGGACGGATCGGACGCGATCGCCGACTGGCCGATCCTCAACGCACTGCTGAACGTCGCCGCGGGCGCGACGTGGGTGAGCGTGCACCACGGCGGCGGCGTCGGCATCGGCAACTCGATCCACGCCGGCATGGTCGTTCTCGCCGACGGCACGGACGAGGCGGCGGAGCGCCTCGAGCGCGTGCTGACGACCGACCCCGGCACCGGCGTGATGCGTCATCTCGACGCCGGCTACGCCGAAGCAGCGGCTGCCGCCGACGAGCACGGCCTCGTCGCGCCGATGCCGCCCGCCGAGCGGGAATGAGCCTCTCGGGCGGCGGACGCCGCCTGCTGATCCGAGGGCTCGCGCAGCTCGCGACGCCCGGCGGAACAGACGCCCCGCTCCGGGGGGCAGCGTTGGCCGACGTTGCGGTGCTCGAGGATGCGTACGTCCTTTGCCGCGACCGGACGATCGAGGCCGTGGGACGGATGCAGGACCTGCAGCCGCTCGACGGCGACGTCGAGGAGCTCGACGCGCGCGGGATGTGCGCTGTGCCCGGGCTGGTCGACTGCCACACGCACGCCTGCTTCGCCGGCGACCGCGTCGAAGAGTTCGCGCTGCGCGCCGCGGGTGCGACGTACGAGCAGCTTCACGCTGCTGGCGGCGGGATCATGGCCACCGTCAGCGCGACCCGCGCAGCAGGGGAAGTCGCCCTCGCGGAAGCAGTCCGCACGCACCGGGAGTGGATGCTCGGAGGCGGCACGACCACGTTCGAGGCGAAGTCCGGCTATGGGCTCGACCGCGACACTGAGCTTGCCTCGCTGCGTGCGATCGTCGAAGCCGGCGGCGTCCCGACGTGGCTCGGCGCTCACGCCGTGCCGCCGGAGTTCCCCGACGCCGACGCCTACCTCGACTTCGCCATCGCCGACGTGTTGCCCGCCGCCGCGCAGCTTGCGGAGGCAGCCGACGTCTTCCTCGAGCGCGGCGCATTCGACGCCGCGCAGTCCCGCCGCTATCTCGAGGCGTGCGCCGCCGCCGGGCTGACGCTGCGGCTGCACGGCGACCAGTTCACGGAGAGCGGCGCGGTCGCGCTCGCGATCGAGCTCGGCGCTCGCTCGATCGACCATCTCGAGGCGACGGGCGAGAACGGCGTGCGTGCGCTCGCCGCAAGCCGGGTCACCGCCGTGCTGTTGCCGGCGAGCGCTCTCTTCCTCGGACGTCCGATGCCGCCGGCGCGCGAGCTCGTCGATGCCGGCGCGGCTGTCGCCCTTGCAACGGACTTCAACCCGGGCAGTGCGTTCTGCGAGAGCCTGCCGCTTGTCTGTTCGCTCGCCGCGACGCAGCTGCGGCTCTCGCCGGCCGAGGCCCTTTCCGCCTGCACGGTGAATGCGGCGTACGTCCTCCGCCGGGCAGACCGGCTCGGACGCCTTGCGCCGGGTTATGCGGCGGACATCGTCCTGCTCGACGCACCGGACTGGCGCTACCTCGCGTACCACCTCGCCGGGAAGGTCGTCGGAGGCGTCGTGCTCGCAGGAACACCAGCCGCGTTACCCTTGAGTTGATGCCCACGAGAAAGCAACGACGCCGGCAGGAGAAATCGCGTCGGCACGAGTACGAATACGTCTACGTCGACGGCGAAGGGAACGAGGTTCCCGTCGACCCGACCGAGCTTCGCCCCGAGAAGAAGAACGGGAAGGCCGACACGCGCGCGCAGACCGCCAAACGAGCCTCGACCCCGTCGAGGAGAGGTCAGCGCGTGATCGAGCCGCCGTCCTGGCGGCGGGCCGTGAAACGGGCCGCGATCTGGGCGCCGCTGCTCGTCGTCGCGATGTTGCTGATCAACCGCAACGTCTCCCCGCTGCAGTGGGTGACGTCGGCGGCGTTCCTCGTCGCCTTCTTCATCCCGATCAGCTACTTCACGGACTCGGTCGCCTATCGGATGTACCGCAAGCGCGTCGACCGCGAAGCGACGGCGAAGCCCCGCTAGGTCTTCAGTTCGCCGCGGTAATGGCCCTCGCCCGGCCAGGGCGAGAACACCAACACGAGGCGCGCCCCCGAGTCGGTCGAGATCGACCGGCGCTCGTCCGGATCGAACGAGAAGAAGCAGCCGACACCGCCGTCGACCCGCTCGCCCCCGGACTCGACTCGCACCGCTCCGTCGACGACGGCGACGAGTGCACCCTCCTTGACCTGGTGGTCCCCGAGCGCCTGGCCGGGCTCGAGCGCGATCAACACCGCGCGCGCACCCGGGTCCGAGCGCAGAACCACCGGCGAGCGGCTGCCGCCCGGCGTCGCGATGTCCAAGAGGTTCCAGCTCTGCACCGCGCGGATCCTAAGTGAACAACCCCGCCGTTAGACTCGACCGCCGGTGAGCGTCGCGGTCGACACGCACGAGCTCGGGCCGATCGGCACCAACTGCTACGTCGTGCGCGCAGAGCGCGGCGCGCCGGACGCGGTCGTGATCGACCCGGGCGCAGATGCGGCGCGCCTGCGTCTCGAGCTTGCCGGCTTCGGCGCCCGCTGCGCCGCGATTCTCGTCACACACGGTCACTGGGATCACCTCGGCGGCGTTGCCGACCTCGCTGAAGGGACGGGCGCGCCCGTGTACATGGCGGCGGACGAGCGCACGCTGCTCGAGGACATCAACAGCTTCACGCCGCCCGGCGTCGACCTCCGCCCGTACACGCCGGACATGCTGCTGCAGGGCGACGAGACGCTCGACCTCGCGGGCATCACGTTCGAGACCCTGCAAGTCCCCGGTCACTCGCCGGCGCACCTCGCGTACCACGCTCACGGCTGCCTCTTCTCCGGCGACGTGCTCTTCGCCGGTTCCGTCGGTCGGGTCGACATTCCCGGCGCCGACTGGGACACGCTGGTCGAGTCGATCCGCGTCCTCGCCGACCGCTATCCGCCCGAGACCGTGGTCTATCCGGGCCACGGCCCGCTGACGACGCTCGGCGCCGAGCTCGCGCGCAATCCGTTCCTCGCGGAGCTGCGCGCGTGACGCGCTTCGAGGCGCCGCGCGGCACCCACGACATCCTCCCGTCTGAGCAGCCGCTCTGGCAGTGGGTGACGGGACAGATGCAGGACGTCTGCGCGCTCTACGGCTATCGGCGCGTCGTCACTCCCGGTTTCGAGGACACCGACCTGATCATCAGAACATCCGGTGGCGGCTCCGACGTCGTCCAGAAGGAGACGTACACCTTCGAGGACCGCGGCGGTCGCTCGCTGACGCTCCGACCCGAGGCGACAGCGCCGATCTGCCGCGCGTACATCGAGCACGGCCTCCATCGCGAGCCGCAGCCGCAGAAGCTGTACACGATCGGACAGATGTGGCGGTACGACCGTCCCCAGAAGGGCCGCTACCGCGAGCACTGGCAGCTCTCCGTCGAGGCGATCGGGACGGACGATCCCGCCGTCGACGCCGAAGTGATCCAGCTCTACGCGGAGCTGCTGCGGCGCCTCGGCGTGACGCGGTACACGCTCGAGCTGAATTCGATCGGCGACACGAACTGCCGTCCCGCGTACGTCGAGGCGCTGTCGCAGTGGCTCGACCAGCACGACGCGGAGCTCGACGAGGAGGCGCGTGCGAAGCGCGCCACGTCGCCGCTCCGGGTCTTCGACGTCAAGAGCCGGCGCGTGCAGGAGGCATTGACCGGCGCCCCGAAGATCGGCGACGCCCTCTGCGATGCGTGCCGTGCGCACTTCACAGCGGTACGCCGCTTCCTCGACTCGTACGGTGTGTCGTACACGCTGGTGCCGACGCTCGTGCGCGGGCTCGACTACTACACGCGCACGACCTTCGAGTTCAAGAGCGACGACCTCGGTGCACAGGACACGATCTGTGGCGGCGGCCGCTACGACGGGCTGATCGAGGAGATCGGCGGCCCGCCGACGCCGGGCATCGGCTTCGGCGCCGGCGTCGAACGGCTCCTGCTCTCGGTCCCGGGCGAGCGCGAGGCGCAGCCCGTCGACGTCTTCTTCGTGACCGCCGAGACGGCCGACCGCGTGAAAGTCGTCCCGCTCCTCGCCGAGCTCCGGCGCCGCGGGCTCCGCGCGGACATGGACTACGCCGGACGCTCGCAGAAAGGCCAGCTCGGCCAGGCGTCGCGCCTGCACGCCGGCTGGACGGTGATCGTCGACGGCGGGCACGCAACCGTTCGCGAGCCGGGTCGCGACGACTGGACGGCACGGCTCGACGAGCTCGTCGACAGGATCTCCGGATGAATCGCTGGCGTGACCTCTACTGCGGTGAGCTCCGCCTCGACGACGTCGGCCGCACCGTCACCGTCGCCGGCTGGGTCGCGCGCCGCCGCGACCACGGCGGGCTGATCTTCGTCGACCTGCGCGACCACACCGGCATCGTGCAGCTCGTCGTCAACCCTGAGCGCTCGCCGGCGGCCGCGCAGGCGGCGCACGCGATCCGCTCGGAGTTCGTCCTGCGCGCAGTGGGCGCGGTCGTCGCCCGCGCGCCCGAGGCCGTGAACCCGAACCTCGCGACCGGGGCGGTTGAGATCCAGGTCGACGAGCTGGAGATCGTGGCGCGCTCGGAACCGCTTCCGTTCCAGCTCGACGACGACAACGTCGAGGAGCCGCTGCGCCTCCGCTACCGCTACCTCGACCTGCGGCGCGACCGCATGCAGCGCAACCTGCGCATGTCGCACACGATCGTCGCGGCGATCCGCCGGTCGATGGAAGAGCAGGGCTTCATCGACATCTGGACGCCGACAATGACGCTCGGCACGCCCGAGGGCGCGCGCGACTTCCTCGTCCCGGTCCGCCTGCAGCCCGGGACCTTCTTCGCGCTCGCGCAGTCGCCTCAGCTGTTCAAGCAGACGCTGATGATCGGCGGCCTCGACCGCTACTATCAGATCGCGACCTGTTGGCGGGACGAGGATCTCCGCGCCGACCGGCAGTTCGAGTTTCGGCAGCTCGACCTCGAGCTCGCGTTCCCGACGCGCGAGGACGTCATGGACGTGCTCGAGCGCGTCGTGGCCGCATCGTTCGAAGCGGTTGGCCGGACGCCGCCGGAGCGACCGCTTCCACGGCTCTCGTACGCCGAGGCGATGGCGCGCTACGGGTCCGACAAGCCGGACACGCGCTTCGGCTTGGAGATCCAGGACGCGACCGACGTCACGCGCGACTCCGAGTTCGGCGTGTTCAAGAACGCCGAGCGCGTGCGCTTCCTCGTCGCTCCGAGAGTGTTCTCGCGCGCCGAGCTCCAGCGGCTCGAGGAGCTCGCGAAGGAGTGGGGGGCGAAAGGGCTCGCCTACCTCGTGGTCGAGGAGTCGGGTGAGGCGCGCTCGCCGATCGCAAAGTTCCTGTCGGCGGACGAGCTGGCCGCGTTCGCAGCACCGCCCGGCTCGACCGTCCTCTTCGCGGCCGACACGCAGGCGATGGTCGAGCGCGTGCTCGGGGCGCTGCGGAGCGAGCTCGGCCGGCAGCTCGGCCTGATCGACGAGTCCCAGGACGACCTGTTGTGGGTGATCGACTTCCCGCTGTTCCTGCGCGACGAGGACACGGGGCAGTGGACGTTCGTCCATCATCCGTTCACGAGCCCGCTCGACGGCCACGAGGATCTGATCGAAAGCGACCCGGGCACCGCCCTGAGCCAGCACTACGACCTGATCTGGAACGGGTGGGAGCTCGGCTCGGGCTCGATCAGGATCCACCGCGAGGACGTCCAGGAGCGCGTCTTCCGCGCGATGGGAATGACGGACGAGGAGGCGCGGGCGAAGTTCGGCTGGTTCCTCGAGGCGCTGCAGCTGGGAGCGCCCCCGCACGGCGGATTCGCCCTCGGCATCGAGCGTTTCGTGGCCCTCTTCGCCGGCGAGGCAAACATCCGGGAGATCATTCCCTTCCCCAAGACGGCGAGCGGCTCGGATCCGCTGACAGGCGCTCCGGCGCCGACGACGCAGGAACGGCTGTCCGAGCTTGGAATCAAATTGGCTAATCCCGAGCTAGAGGCCGGCCGATGAAACCTGCATACTTTCCTCACCGATGGCTGCACAGGAACCCGGACAACAACCCGCACTGACCGCCCTCCCGCGGCTCGAGGATCTGCCGCGGCAGGTCGACGGCTACGACGCGGATGCCGTACGCGAGGCGTTCGAGGCGTTCCGCCGCCACTCGACGCAGCTGCAGGCGCAGTTGCGCGTCCTGCAAGCGGCAAGTCGCAGCGGCCAGACCGTCGAGCCGACAGGCCATGCGGTCCGCATGGACGCGCTCCACCTGATCCGTTCGGCGGCGGAGTTCGCGGACACCCTCGAGGCCGACGCACAACGCGCCTCGGAGGCGCAACTCGGGAAGACGGAGGAAGAGGTCCGGCGCCGCCGGCGCGAGCAACAGGATCGCGAGTCCGAGATCGAGCGCTACCGGCAGGAGAGCGAACGCCAGCGCGCAGAGGTTCTGAACAACACGCGCAACGAGGCGCGCGAGCTGCTCGCGAGCGCGAACCGCGAAGCGACCCAGGAGCTCCGAGAGGCCGAGGCGAAGGGCAGCCGCCTGCTCGAGCAGGCGCGCCACCAGGCGACCGAGCTGACGAACGCGACGCGTGCAGAGGTCGAGCAGACGCTCGAGTGGGCGCGCGCCCAGGCGGCGGCGATTCTCAGCCGCGCGCAGAGCGGCACCGAGCAGCTGCTCGCAGCCGCGGGCCTCGCACAGGATGACGTCAAGCGGGTCGCCGACTCGATCGTCGAGGCCGCCAGGGAAACCGTCGAAGCAACGCGCACCCCGCCTCCGGCTGCGGGCCCCGTGCCGGCTGTTCCCACCCTTGCGCCGGTCGAAGAGCCAGCCGAGCCCGTGCCCCCCGAGGACGAGTCGCAGGACGAAGAGCAGCCGTAGGATCGGGCGGTGCTCCTCGGCCCGCGCTTCCTCATTGAAGCCGGATTCATCGTTGTCGCCGCCGTCGTCGCGGGTCTCGCAGGCCTCTCGACCTGGTCGATCATCGGCGTCGTCGCCGCGGCGTGGATTCTCGTCGCCTTGGTGGAGCTCGCCGTGTGGGCGCGTCGCAGACGGGGTGTGACCCCGACGGGGTCTGACGCCGCCCCTTCAGCCGAACCCGAAGTCATCCGCGCGCCGAAGCCGGAACCGCCGGGCGAGCCGGTCGAGGTCGCGGCCACCGAGACCCCGCGCGAGTGGAACCTCTGGGAGCTGGAGCGCGTCGCGCGCGACCACACGACCGAGGACGTCGCCAAGAACGAGGAGCGCGCCTACCTGCTGATCTACCTGCGCGAGTTCGCCGGGCCCGACGGGACGCTGCCCGCAGACTTCGACGGTCTCGTCCGCGACGCGTTCGGCGACCTGCTGCACGTCGTCGCGACGTGAGCCCGATCTTCCTACGGCGTGCCGTCTGGCTGGTCGGGATCTGCTTCGTCTTGGTGCTCGCGGCGGTCGTGATCTCAAAGCGAACGGGGCACAGCAGCGCCCAGGACCTGCCGGGCGCCGTTGCCGTCCCAGGAACGGAGAACGGGTACTACACGGGCCGCGCCGCGCCGTACTCGCCCACCGCGGCAGCTGCGCACACGGCCTGCGGCCAGCCGTTCACCGACCAGACGCAGGGCGTCGCGCACCCCGTCCTCCCGTGCGGCGTGCGCCTCTACATCCG
>DATFTK010000019.1:0-7846 GCA_035262005.1 Gaiellaceae bacterium
CCCGACGGGCGACCTCGGCCAGCTTCCGTCCGCGCGGCCGCTCGTGGTCGACGAGGCGTACTTCGAGTACTCCGGCGCGACCGCCGCCGAGCTGATCGATGACGACGTGGTCGTGCTTCGGACGTTCTCGAAGGCGTTCGGTCTCGCGGGCGCGCGGGTCGGCTACGCGCTCGCGGGCCGCGATGTCGCATTGGAGCTGAACAAGCGTCAGCATCCGGCGCCGGTGTCGACGCTGTCGGCGGCGCTCGCGCTGGCCGGGCTGGCGTCGCCGCCCGACGTCACGCCGATCCTCGAGGAGCGTGAGCGCATGGCCGAGCGGCTGCGCGAGCTCGGCTTCCAGTCGCTCCCGTCGGCGGCGAACTTCCTCTACGTGCCGGTGCACGATCCGCAGGCCGAGTACGACCGGCTGCTGCAACACGGCCTCGCCGTCCGACCCGTTCGCGGTGGGATCCGCATCACGATCCGGACACCAGAGGATGACGAGCGCCTGCTCGATGCTCTAGCTTCTAGTCATGACGTCTAACCCACATCGGTGGCGCATCCTCGCCGTCGTCGCGACGGCGTTCTTCATGACGATCCTCGACGTCTCGATCGTCAACGTTGCGCTGCCGTCGATCGCGAAGGATCTTCACTTCTCGCGCGACAACCTGCAGTGGGTCATCACCGCCTACGCGATCACGTTCGGGGGCTTCCTGCTGCTCGGTGGGCGCGCAGCGGACCTGCTCGGCCGGCGACGCGTCTTCCTGGTCGGCGTCGTGATCTTCACGACCGCGTCGCTCGTCTGCGGCCTCGCGCAGAGCGAGGGGATGCTGATCGCCTCGCGTGCGGTTCAAGGTTTCGGCGGCGCGATCATCTCGCCGGCTGCTCTCTCGATCGTGACGACCACGTTCGAGGAGGGAGCCGACCGCAACAAGGCGCTGGGCGTCTGGGGCGCGCTCGGCGGCAGCGGCGCCGCCGTCGGCGTGCTGCTCGGCGGCGTGCTCACCGACTACCTGAGCTGGCGCTGGATCTTCTTCGTCAACGTCCCCGTCGGCGCGCTCGTGCTGCTCGTGACGACCAGCATCGTCCCCGAGAGCCGCGTCGAGGGAGAGAAGCGGCACTACGACGCGCTCGGCGCGGTGCTGGTCAGCTCCGGTCTCGCGTTGCTCGTCTACGCGATCTCGGAGGCGCCGAACGTCGGCTGGGGCACGGCCAGGACGATCCTGCTCCTGATCGGGGCCGGGGCGCTGCTCGTCGCGTTCCTCGTCAACGAGCGACGCGTCTCGGACCCGCTGATGCCGTTCCACATCTTCCAGGTGCGCACGGTTGCAGGCGCGAACGCGGTCGGCTTCTTACTCGGGGCGGTGATTTTCGCGAACTTCTTCCTGCTGACGCTGTACGTGCAGGGCGTCCTGCACTACTCGCCGCTGAAGGCCGGCTTGACGTTCCTCGCCACGGCGGGAACGGCTGTGCTCGCGGCCGGCGTCGCGCAGGCCCTGACGACGAGGTTCGGCGCGAAGCCGATCATCGTCATCGGCCTCGTGCTGCTGACCATCGCCATGGTGTGGTACTCGCGGATACCGGTCGACGGGAAGTTCGTGTCGGATCTGCTGCCGGGGTACCTGCTCGTCGGGGTCGGGATCGCGTTCGCGTTCGTTCCCGTTTCGATCGCCGCGCTCGCCGGCGTTTCCAATCGCGAGGCGGGCCTTGCGTCGGGGCTGATCAACACGTCGCAGCAGATCGGGGGCGCGATCGGCACCGCCGTCGCCTCGACCGTGTTCGCCACCCACTACAAGACGCTGCTGCGCGAGGGGCGTTCGATCCCGGATGCGCTGACGCACGGCTACGGCTACGCGTTCTGGGCGCTCGCCTTCTTCGGCTTCGCTGCGATCGTCGCGGCACTCACCTTGATCCGGCGCGAGGAGATGGCGCAGAGCACCGCCACGGCGCCGATCGCCTAGAGCTTCGCGACCAACGCCTCCGAGACGGAGTCGAGCACGGTGAAGTGCCGATCGAGCCCGGAGATCGCGAGCGCGCGCCGCGTCTCCAAGCCGGGCGCCGCGAGCAAGAACCCGCGGCGGTTGTTCAAGAGCGTCCGTGCCTCGATCAGCACTCCGAGTGCGGTCGAGTCGATGAACTCCACTTCGCTCAGGTCGACGACGACGCGCACCGCCGAGTCGCCGCACGCGTTCGTCAGCGCCTCGCGCACCTCCGGCGCGTTGTAGAGATCGAGCTCTCCCGCGAGACTGACGACGCAGGCGTCGCCCTGCCTCTCGACACCCAGCACCGGGTTCTTGCGCAGCCCGTCAGAGTCCGACACCATGCCCTCCCCCTGACATTTCAGTTGTCTCCAGCGCCTGCTGCGGGGTCATGGCGGCTCTGGCGCGGTGAGAATTAGACCATCTGCAACCCGTCTGTGCAAACGTTTGATTATGGATGTTGCTTCCGTGGCGAGCAGAGCACGGACGGAGAACTTCCCGGTCGCGTCGCTCCTCTTTCCGCGCCGCCTGCGGCCGCATCTCCGCGCGATCTACGGCTTCGCGCGACTCGTCGACATCCTCGGCGACGAAGTCGAGGGTGACCGGCTCGCCGCGCTCGACGAGCTCGAGCGGGAGCTCGACGCCTGCTACGGCGGCCGGCCGAATTGGCCGGTCATGCAGGTGCTCCAGCCGACGATCGCCGAGTTCGCGCTTCCGCGCGAGCCGTTTCGGCGCCTGATCGAGGCGAACCGGATGGATCAGCGCATCTCCGAGTACGAGACGTGGGACGACCTGCGGGAGTACTGCCGCCACTCCGCCGATCCTGTCGGCCGCCTCGTCCTCGGACTGCTCCGGCTCGACCGCAGGCCCGAGCTCGTCGCCGCCAGCGACGAGGTCTGTACCGGACTGCAGCTCGTGAACTTTCTGCAGGACGTCCCGCGCGACCTCGCGCTCGGCCGGATCTACATGCCTGCGGAGGACCGCCGCCGATTCGGCATTACTGCGCTCGACCGCCCGAGCCCCGAGCTGACCGAACTGCTGCGCTTCGAGGCCGAGCGGGCACGCGGGCTGCTCGCAGCAGGTCGCCTGCTGCAGGCGCAGATCGGCGGTCGCACCGGGCGCGCGGTCGGGCTGTTCGCGCGGGGCGGGCTCGCCGCGCTCGAGGCGCTCGACCGGGCGCAGTGGGACATCTTCACGCAGCGGCCCCGACCGTCCCGCACCCGTCTCGCGCTCGCCGCATTCGCCCGATGACCGCAGAGCGTGCCTACGCGGAGGTCGAGCGGCTCACTCGCCGCCGCGCGCGCAACTTCGCGTACGGGATCATGGTGCTGCCGCGGGAGAAGCGGCGCGCGATCGCGGCGATCTACGCGTTCGCGCGGCGCGTCGACGACATCGCCGACGGCGACCTGCCGGTGGAGGAGAAGCGAGCGCGTCTCAACGAGCTGCGCGCGCAACTGGACGCGGCGCCGGGCGACGACGCGATGTTCGTCGCGCTCGGCGATGCGCGAACCCGCTTCCCGATCCCGACGCATGCGCTGCACGCGCTCATCGCTGGCGGCCTGCAGGATCTCGACCAAACGCGCTACGCCGACTTCGACGAGCTGCGCGGCTACTGCGCGAAGGTCGCCGGCGCCGTCGGCGTCGCCTGCGTCGCCGTCTACGGCTCCGACGACGTCCGACGCGCCGAGATCCTCGGCATAGCCCTGCAGCTGATCAACATCATCAGAGACGTGCGCGAAGACTGGGAGCTCGGCCGCGTCTATCTGCCCCAAGACGAGCTGTCCTCGTTCGACGTGTCCGAGGACGACATCGCCGCCCGGAACGTGTCGGGTGCCTGGCACTCGTTGATGTCCTTTCAGGCCGAGCGGGCCCGCGCCTACCTCCAGGACGGGCTCGGGCTCCTGCGCACGCTCGACTCGCGCAGCGCGCTCTGCGTCCAGACGTTCGCCGGCCTGTACGGCGCGACCCTCGACCGGATCGAGGACCGCAGCTTCGACGTCTTCGCAGGGACGCCGCACCTGTCGGCGCTGACGAAGCTCCGCATCGTCGGACAGGGGCTCTGGTGAAGGCTGCAGTCGTCGGCGGCGGCCTCGCCGGCCTCGCGGCCGCGCTCGAGCTCGCCGACGCGGGGCACGCCGTGACGCTCTACGAGGCGCGGCCGACGCTCGGCGGCGCAGTGCAGACCCTGCCGGAGCGCGAGGGCGACCCGTCACCGCCGCCGGACAACGGCCAGCACATCGCGCTCGGCTGCTTCACGGCGTACCTGGGGTTCCTGTCCCGCATCGGCCAGGGCGGGGCGTACGTCCGCCGCCCGCTCGTGCTGCCCGTCCTTGCGGAGGACGGCCGGCGAGCCGACGTCAAGCCGAGCGTCACAGCGCTGCTCGCCTACGCGCATGTGTCCTCGCGCGATCGGCTCCGCATCCCGCTCGTGTCGGCACGCTGCCGCTCCGCGCAGGCGCGTCCGGGTGAGACGTTCGGCGCGCTGCTCCGCCGGCTCGGCACGAGCGACGCCGCGATCGAGCGCTTCTGGGACGTTTTCATGCGCCCGGCGCTCAACCTCCGCTCGGACGAGGTCGACGCTGCGGCGGGGCTCTTCACCGTCCGCACAGCGCTGCTCGGGCCGCGGGCCCACTCCGACCTGATCCTTCCCTCGACGCCGCTCGGCTGGATGCACGGCGACGCGGCGGGCCGCGCCCTCGAGGCCGCGGGCGCAACGATCGAGACGGGCACGCGGATCGACGATCTCGACGGGCTCGACGCCGACGCCGTCGTCGATGCGAGGCCGTCGGATGAGCTCGAGCGCTCGCCCATCGTCAGCGTCCATCTGCTCGTCGACCGGGTGCTCCTCCACACGCCGCTCGCCGCGCTGCTGGGCTCCGACGCGCATTGGGTCTTCGACCGCGGCGCACTCACGGGTCAATCCCCGGAGCGCGGCCAGTACCTGACGGTGGTCTCGAGCGGCGTCCCCGAGCTGATGGAGATCCGCGGGCGGGGGCTTGTCGACCGGATCGCCGTGCAGGTGACCGAAAGGCTCGGCGGCGCCGAGGTGCTCTGGTCGCGCGTCAGCCGGGAGCCGGAGGCGACGATCGCGCTGCGTCCGGGCGTGCAGCGCGCCGAACCGGGTCTCGTCCGACCAGGCCTCGCGCGTGCCGGCGCGTGGACCGGAACCGGCTGGCCGGCAACGATGGAGAGCGCCGTGCGCTCCGGCCGCGTCGCGGCTCGCGCACTGTTGGCCGACGTGACAACCAAGGTGGCCGCATGACCGTCACGCAGGAGCTGAACGCCCTCGACACCGGCGTCGAGCGGGCCGCCGAGCGCCTGCTTTCGCTCCAGCACCCCGACGGCTGGTGGAAGGGCGAGCTCGAGTCGAACGCGACGATGATCGCGGAGCATCTCTTCCTGCTCCACTTCCTCGGCCTGCGCGATCCGGAGACGGACAGGCTGCTTGCGAACGAGTTGCTTGCGCGCCGCCGCGGCGACGGCACGTGGTCGATCTGGTTCGACGGTCCGCCGGATCTCTCGGTCACGGTCGAGGCATACGCAGCGTTGAAGCTCGCCGGCGTCGACGCGGGCGACGAGACCCGTGCGTACATTCAGCGGGCCGGCGGCGTTCCGAAGACGCGGATCTTCACCCGTGCGTTCCTCGCGCTGATCGGACAGTGGCCGTGGCGGCGCCTCGCGCACGTTCCCGTCGAGCTCATCCTGCTGCCGGCGCAGGGACCGTTGTCGGTCTACGACTTTGCCTGCTGGGCGCGTCAGACGATGGTCGCGCTCTCGGTCGTCGAGGCGCTGCAGCCCGTCAGGCCGAGCCCCATCGATCTCGGCGAGATCGGCGGCCGGAAGACGGAGCCTGGCCGCCGGCCGTTCCTCCCGCCGGTCCGCCGTCACGCGATGGCGGTCGCCGAGCGGTGGGTTCGCGAGCGGCAGGAGGCGGACGGGTCGTGGGGCGGGATCCAGCCGCCGTGGGTCTGGTCGTTGGTGATGCTCGCCGCCCTTGGCCACGGCTTCGAGGACGACACCTTTGCCCGCGGGCTCGCAGGCTGGGAGCGCTTCCTCGTTCTGGACGGCGACCGGCTTCGGCCGGAGGCGTGCCAGTCGCCCGTCTGGGACACGGCACTCGCCGTGCTCGCGCTTCGAGTCGCGGGTATCCCGGCGGACGATCCGCGGCTGCAGGCAGCGGGCAAGTGGTTGTTGCGCGAGGAGGTGACCGTCCGCGGGGACTGGTCGATTCGCACGCCCGATCTCGCCCCGGGTGGGTGGGCATTCGAGTTCGACAACGACCTCTACCCCGACGTCGACGACACCGCGGTCGTCGTGCTCGCCCTCCGCGAGCTCGGCCTCGGTGACGCCGCCGTGCGACGCGGGCTCGACTGGATGGTCGGGATGCAGTCGCGCAGCGGCGGCTGGGGCGCGTTCGACGTCGACAACGAGGCGCTCTGGCTCTACAAGCTGCCGATCTGCGACTTCGGCAAGGTGACCGACGAGCCCAGCGCCGACGTGACCGCGCACGCGCTCGAGGCGCTCGCGCACGAGCAGGGGTTCGACGAGGCGCAGACGGCTGGTTTGACGTGGCTCCTCGCCGAGCAGGAGCCTGATGGTTCGTGGTTTGGGCGCTGGGGTGTCAACCACGTTTACGGCACGGGCGCCGCCCTCCCGGCGCTCGAAGCTTGCGGCCTGCCCCCGGGCCACCCGGCCTTCACGCGCGCGCTCGAGTGGCTCGACTCCGTGCAGCAGCAGGGCGGCGGGTTCGGCGAGGACATTGCCTCGTACGGCGACAGCGCGCGGCGCGGCCACGGCGCGGCGACGGCCTCGCAAACGGCGTGGGCGCTGCTCGCGTACGTCTCGGGTGGGGCCCCGGCAGGCTTGTCCGCGCGACGGGCCGCCGAGTATCTTCTCCGGGTCCAGCGTCCCGACGGTGACTGGGACGAGCAGCACTACACGGGGACCGGCTTTCCCCTCGATTTCATGATTCGCTACCACCTGTACCGGCTCACGTTCCCGCTCCTCGCCCTCGGGCGCCTGAGAGAAAGGCTCACCGGATGAAGTTCCCGCTTCGCTCAACCGTCCAGATCGGCAAGTACGTCGCCAGCCAGCAGCGCAAAGGCGACCGCTACCCGCTCGTGCTGATGCTCGAGCCCACCCTCGCCTGCAACATCGCGTGTATCGGCTGCGGGAAGATCCGCGAATACGAGTCGAACAAGGCGCGGCTGACGGTCGAGGAGTGCATCGACGCCGGCGTGCAGTGCCCGGCGCCCGTCGTTTCGATCTGCGGCGGCGAGCCGCTCGTCTACAAGGGCATCGAGGACGTCGTCCAGGGGATGCTCGAGCTCGGCAAGAACATCGACCTCTGCACGAACGCGTTGAAGCTCGAGCAGTTCCTCGACGTGTTCAAGCCGTCGCACCGCCTCACCTTCGTCGTGCATCTCGACGGGATGCGCGAGATCCACGACTACATCTGCGACTACCCCGGTCTCTGGGACATTGCGGTCGAGTCGATCAAGAAGGCGCGTGCGGCAGGCTTCCGCGTCAGCACCAATACGACTGTGTTCAAGGAAACCTCGGTCGACGACGTGCTCGAGATGATGCACTACCTCACGAACGAGGTGGGCATCGACGGGATGTTGATCGCACCTGGTTACCAGTACTCGCAGATCGACCCAGCGCTGACGATGACGCGGGCAGAGCACGAGGAGAAGTTCCGCGTCGTCCGTAAGGTCGCACGGCAGCGCGGCTACCGGTGGCTGGCAAGCCCGATCTACCAGGAGTTCCTCACGGGCGAGCGCAAGCTCAAGTGCGCGCCGTGGGGCTCGATCACGCGAAATCCGTACGGCTGGAAGGGCCCGTGCTATCTGTTGACCGACGGGATCTTCCCGACCTACGACGCGCTG
>DATFTK010000020.1:0-27545 GCA_035262005.1 Gaiellaceae bacterium
CCTGTTCACGTGGCACCGGCCCCACCGAGCGCTCGTGGAGAAGGGCATCCGGCGACAGGTCGGCATCGGACTGCTCGCCGGAGCGAGCGGTGCCAACGCGTTTCTCGTGCTCAGTGTGATCGCGTCGCTGGTCAGCGGGCACGAGAGCAGCGGCGCCCATCTCCTGCTGAAGGGCGGCACGATCTGGCTCACGAACGCCATCCTCTTCGGACTGTGGTTTTGGCTCTTCGATCAGGGCGGTCCGGCGGTGCGGCTCGGCCCCACTACCCAGAAGCCGGACTTCCTGTTTCCCCAGACCGACGAACCGGAGATTGCGCCGGCGGGCTGGCGGCCGCACTTCGTGGACTACATGTACGTCTCGTTCACGAACTCGATCGCCTTCAGCCCCACGGACACGATGCCGCTGAGCCGCTGGGCCAAGCTGCTCATGCTCTTCGAGTCGGCGCTCTCGGCCGTCCTGATCCTGCTCGTCGCGGCGCGCGCTGTGAACATCTTCAAGTAGTCCTAACGGGTCAGGGCTACCCTAGATTCACCGTGAGGAAGGGGGTCTTCGTCGCGTTCCTGCTTCCGGCTCTGCTCTGGCCGGGCGCAGCCAAGGCGGCGACGGGTCTCGTGGTCGCCTCGGTGACGGCGAACCAGGCCGTCCTGCCCGCGCACCCGTTCTACGTCGAGGTCAAGCTGCTCAACAGGGGCGTGCGGCCGCGCAAGACCACCGTCACGGTCGCCACGTCGAAGCGCACCGTGACGGTCAGGCCGCGCCGGCGGGTGACCGTCAAGCTCCCGGTCACGCTCACCACGCTCGGCCCGAACCGCCTCACCGTCACGGTCGTCGGCGCGAGACGCCGCAACCTCATCGTCGACGTCGCCGAGTTCAAGGCGCGCACGGGCACCGTCCTCGTCCCTGAGTTCGCCGGCTACGGCGGCCAGTTCAATCACCATGTCTACTCCGCCCTCAGCCGCGCCGCAGGCGTGACCGACCAGAACGTGGTCGACATGGAGACGAAGATGCGTGCGCTGCACCCGGAGTTCTCGCGCATCTTCTTCACGCCGCAGGCGTTCACCGACCCCGACAAGATGCAGTCCTTCGTCCGCACGGTGCAGTTCGCGCAGAGCACCGGGACCGACATCAACATCACCTGGCAGGGCGGCACGTTCCAGCCGCAGCAGTTCGCCAACGTGCTGCTCGACCTCGTCCAGAGCAAGGGCATCACGCACCTCAAGTGGGTGACGCTCCAGAACGAGCCGAACCGCACTCGCATCACGATGCAGGCCTACGAGCAGCAGTACCGCAACCTCGACCCGCTGATCCAGTCGATCCGCGGCCAGGTGAAGTACATGGGCGGCGACCTGACCCGCGGGCCCGACACCGGTGCGCCGAACCAGGACGTGTGGTTCCAGTACCTCGCGGCGCACATGTCGGACATCCTCGACGCGTACTCGATCCACGTCTTCTGGGACTACTGGGACACGCAGAAGCTCGTCGACCGCCTGACCGAGGTGCGAGCGATCGTCAACGCGCTGCCGCAGAACGCGCGCAAGCCGATCTACGTGACGGAGTACGGCGTCCGCGGGCTACGGACGTTCAACGGTGCGGCGACCGTCGATCCCGGCGTCTGGGACGACGGCACCCCGATCACCCAGACGAACGTCAGCGCCTTCCAGCACGCGTGGTTCGATCTTGCCGCCGCCGACCTCGGCTACATGGGCACGAGCAAGTGGGACACGTACTACGGCAAGTACGACAACGGAACGCAGGCGTACTACCTCATCGGCGCACCGCAGAACGGCTGGCCGCTCTACCCGATGTACAACCTGCTCCAGCTGTTCACCACGACCGTAAAGCGCGGCTGGCAGGTCGTTGCCACCGACTCGGTGCCTGGCACCTCGCGGGTGCTCGCCTCGTACGCCGGCAAGAAGAAGCAGCTGACGGTGATCGGCCTCGACACCGCGGGCGCGCAGCTCAACACCGGGACGACCGCGACGACGTCGTACTCGATCGCGGGCTTTCCACCGTCCAAGCCCGCCAACCTGCTCGTCTGGAACGCGAACGCCGACGGGCTCGTCGCCCCGAAGCAGGCCGTCGCGGCGGACGCGAACGGGCTCGTGAACGTCACCATTCCGCAGCAGGCCGTCTTCGTGCTGACCACGATCCGCCTGGGTTAGGTCCCGAGCGGAGCAAGACATGTCCCAGGGACAGTCCCTGGGACATGTCTCTTCTCGTTACGTGCTCGAGTTGTCGTGATCGCAGTGATGCGAGCTCGACTGGGTGGTCGTCGGGGCTGTGGTGCCCGCGCCCGACGAGGGGCCCGAGCTGCCGCCGCCACCGGCGGCGAGCGCAACTCCTGCGCCGCCGAGCGCCATTGCTGCGACGGCGGTGGCGATCAAGGCGGCGTGCCTCGTGCGGAACACGTGTGACCTCCTTTCGGTCGTCGTGTCCCGTTCATCGAATCGCGATGCCCTAAGAGCCGGTCAAGAGCCGCCTAAGACTTCGGTTAACTCGAGTCGCTCGCGGCGGCGCAGCCGCGGCGGCGTCACGAAGACGGCGAGCGTGGCGCCCGCGAAGGCCGCGACCGCGCCGATCGCGAACGCGATCTCGAAACCGACCACTGACGGCACGCCTCCCGTGCGCGGAATCGTGTGCGCGGTGAGCAGCGCCGCGCCGACCTGACCGCCGATCACGCCGCCGACGGTGCGCATCACCGTGTTCATTCCCGTCGCGACCCCGGTCTCGGACGGGCGTACCGCCTCGGTGATCAGGGTCGCCATCGCGGCGAAGGCGAACCCGACACCGATCCCGAGGACGGCCATGGCGAGGAGGATCTGCCACGACTCGTCATGCCAGACAGCGAGGGATGCCGCTGCAGCCGCGACGAGCGCCAGGCCGGCCGACAGCGGCCACTTCGACCCCGTCCGCCGTCCGATCAGCCCCGCGACCGGGCCCGCGAAGAGCAGCGTGATCGAGCTCGGCAGCAGGTAGAGGCCCGCCTTCGTCGCGCTTGCGTCGAAGCCGTAGTCCACGAGTCGCTGGATGCGGAGCGGCAGGCCGTGCGGCGTCTCGACGAAGTTCGGAACGAGGACGAAGGTGCCGAACATCGCGAAGCCGGCGACGAGCGCCGTCAGGTTCGTGAACAACACCTGCCGCATCGCCATCATCCGCATGTCGACCATCGGCTCGGGCACGCGCAGCTCGGCGCGCACCCACGCCAGGAAGAAGAGGAGGGCAAGCACCGCGAGACCCAGCGTCCGGCCGGATGTCCACCCCCAGCTCTCGCCCTCGGTCAAGGCCACCAGCAGGCAGATCAACCCGCCCGAGAGGAGCGTCGCGCCGACGAAGTCGACACGCGACGGCGTCTTGATCGGCGACTCCGGCACATAGCGATGGACGAGGACGGCCGCAGCGGCGATGTTGATCGCGCCGACGACGAACAGCCAGCGCCAGGACAGGTGGTCGACGATGAGGCCGGAGAGAACGATGCCGAAGCCGCCGCCGATCCCGAACACCGCCGAGATCAGCCCGATCGCGACGCCGACCTTCTCCCGCGGGAACTCGTCGCGGATGATCCCGTAGCTGAGCGGAAACACCGCCGCGCCGGCGCCCTGCAGCGCGCGCCAGGCGATCAACGCCCAGATGTTCCACGCGAGCGCCGCGCCGACGGAGCCCGCGAGGAAGATGAGGAGCGAGACCAGGAGGATGTGCTCCTTGCCGTACTGATCGCCGAGCTTCCCGAGGATCGGCGTCGCGACCGACGCGACGAGCAGAAAGACGGTCAGTACCCAGGTCACCCAGGTCGTCGTCGTGTTCAGGTCGTGCTGGAGCGTCGGCAGCGCCGGGATGACCATCGTCTGCTGCAAGGCGTACGCAATCCCGGCGAGCGTCAGGATCGCGAGCGTGACGTTGTAGTGCTGCCGCCCGCCCTCCACTGCGGGCAGCCTAGCCGCCGTGGCGAGCCGCTCTCAGCGGCGGGCGAGACCGACGTCGGCCAGCGTCCGCACCAGCCACAGCGCACTGATGAAGGTGTAGACGAAGACCGGCAAAAGCAGCGCGAGCACGCCGACGAGCTTCACGGCCATGCCGGCGGTATCGGTGAACAACGCGCCCACGCCGATGCTGACGACCTGCAGCAGGACGCACGCGACGGCCACATGGGCGATGCGCCAGCCCGTCTTCGCCGGCCGCAGCCGCTCGAAGCGCAGGTCGGACCAGATCGCCAGCAGGAATGCCGACAGCACGAGCGTGATCGTGAAGTTCATCGCGCGACCCCGATTGCGATCGACACGACGTACGCGAGCAGGACGAGCGCGGCGACGACCTCCGCGCGCAGGCGAGGCGCGGATCGCACTTCGGTTCTCGCGCGCGGCGTTTCGCTAAACGACGCCACGTCGGTTCCCTGTCCAGCTTCCCCTCATCCCGCTCCGGAGTATGGGTCGAGGCCGTCGACGCCGCCCTAGACCAAGGTCCGAACCGGCCGAGCCATGCGGCTGCTACGCGGGCTGCTCCTCGGCGATCGGGACCGCTCTCGAGCGGAGCCAGACCAGCGCCGAGACCGACAGGCCTGCGATCCCGGCAACCGCGAAGCCGAGCTCGGTGCCCCCGGCTGCGGTCAGCCAGCCCATCAGGATCCCGCCGGCCGTCCCGGTGCCGGCGAACGCGAAGAAGTAGAGGCCGATCAAGCGGCCGCGCAGATGATCCGGCGCGCTCAGCTGGACGAGCGAGTTCGCATTCGACGACCAGGTCGTGAAGGAGATCCCGCCGACGAAGAGGAGCGCCGCGATCGCCACGGTCGAGCGCAGCGGCGCGATCAGCAGCTCCGAGAGGGCGAAGCCCGCCGTCCCGATGACCGTCGTCGCCATCGTCGCGCGGGCGATGTTCGCGGACACGAGCGCCCCGATCAGCGCGCCGACGCCGAAGACGGCGGACAGGATCCCGAACACCTGGGGGCCCGAGTGCAGAGTCTGCTTCGCAAGCACCGGCAGCAGGACGTTGAAGTTGAGGCAGAACGTGCTCATCACGGCGACGAGGACGAGCACCAGCAGGATCTGGTCGTCGCCGCGCGCATAGGAGATGCCTTCCTTGAGGCCGCGAAGGAGCGTGCGCGGGCGCTCGCGCCGCTCGACGGCGTGAAACTCCTGCGGCCGCATCAGCAGCAGCCCGACGATCACGGCGATGTAGCTCACGGCGTTGACGGCAAAACAGACGCCGGCACCGGCCGTGGCGATCAGGACGCCGCCGAGCGCCGGGCCGAAGATCCGCGCCCCATTGAAGACCCCGGAGTTGAGGCTGATCGCGTTCGGCAGCTCCTTCGGCCCCACCATCCGGAACGTGAGCGACTGCCGCGACGGCGCGTCGAGAACCTGGACGAGGCCCATCAGCGCGGCGATCACATAGACCTGCCACGGCTGGGCGACGCCGGTGAGCGCGAGCGCCGCCATCACCGACGCGAGGAACATCTGCGTGCACTGCGTCGAGATCACCGTCTTCCAGGAGTCCAGCCGGTCGACGACCACGCCCGCGACGAGGCTGAAGAACGTGAACGGCATGAACTGGCAGAGCGCCAGGATCCCGACTGCGACCGGGGAGTGCGTCAGCGAGAGGACGAGCCAGGCCTGCGCGACGCGCTGCATCCAGGTCCCGATGTTCGAGATGACCTGGCCGGTGAAGAAGAGTCGGTAGTTGCGGTGCTTGCGGACGCTCAGGAAGGTGCGCGCGCCGGCACGGAGGATCGCAGCGGTCAGGAGCGCTCCCCCTGCAGCTCCAGGAGATGCGCGAGCGGCTCGATCGCGGCGTCGAGCGCCTCGAGCTGCTCCGGCTCGAGCTGCTGCAGGCGGGCGGCGAGCCAGGCGGTGCGCTTCGACTTGACCGAGCGCAGGACCTTCTGGCCCGCGGGCGTCAGGGAGAGGCCGACACGACGCTGGTCGCCTTCGACCGGCGCGCGCTGCACGAGGCCGGCGTCCTCGAGCTTGGCGATGAACTTCGACATGCCCGGAACGGACATGCGCTCGACGGCGGCCAGCTCGCGCATGCCGATTCCCGGCCGCGCCTTGATCTGAACGAGGAGCCCCACCTGGCCTCCCGTGACGCCGAGCGAATGGATCTCGCGCCTGAGCTCACGGTTGAGCTTGAGCAGTACCGGACGAAGCCGATTGGCCAAATCCGTGGTGTCGAGCGTGAGGCTGGCGACGGTGGCGGCAAGCATTTCGTTAACCAGGTTAACTAATCGGCCCCACCCGTCGCCGACTCAACCCCTCGTTCGAGGGCACAATTGACCCGGAATGGCCAGAAACCCACTCGAAGACGTCGCGCGGGCACTGCGCGAACGGCTCGCTGCAGGCGGAGGTGACCCAGGTGACTGGATCGCCGACCAGCTCGACTCGTTCCGTCGTCCCGAGCCGGCGCGGACGCTGGAGGAGCTCCAGGCCGAGCTCGACTCGCTGACCGGGCTCGAGACGGTGAAGGAGCAGGTGCACGCGCTGGTCGCGTTCCTCCAAGTCCAGGCCGAGCGCCAGCGTCACGGCCTCCCGGAGGTCGCGACCTCGCAGCACCTCGTCTTCCTCGGCAACCCGGGCACCGGGAAGACGACGGTCGCGCGCCTGCTGGCGGAGATGTACCGCGCCATGGGTCTCCTCCGCCGCGGCCACCTCGTCGAGGTCGACCGCGCCGCGCTGGTCGGCCAGTACGTCGGGATGACGGCAATCAAGACCGACCGAGTGATCCGGCGCGCGCTCGACGGCGTGCTCTTCATCGACGAGGCGTACTCGCTCTCCGTCGGCGACGAGCGCTACGACTTCGGCCCGGAGGCGATCGAGACGCTGCTCAAGCGGATGGAGGACTACCGCCACCGCCTCGTCGTCATCGTCGCCGGCTACCCGCGCCTGATGCAGCGTTTCCTCCTGTCCAACCCGGGCCTGCGCTCGCGCTTCTCGCGCGAGATCAGCTTCCCGGACTACTCGACCGACGAGCTGGTCGCGATCACCGAGAAGCTGGCCGGGGAGTACGAGTACACGCTCGACGCCGACGCGACGGACGCTCTGGACGCGATTCTGGCCGGCGCCGCGCGCGGAGAGGGCTTCGGCAACGCGCGCTTTGCGCGCACGCTCTTCGAGCAGGCGCTCAACGCGCAGGCGCTGCGGCTCGCGCGTGTCGAGGGCGCCGATCTCGCCGAGCTCGAGCGAACCGAGTTGATGACCCTGCGCGCGCCGGACGTGCTCTCGGGCGCACGCGCCCTCGGCGAGGCTCCGGCGTCGGATTCAGCGCGCGGCGGGCTCTTCCGCCGCCGGCGCTAGCTCAGCCAGGCGGCGATCAGAAAGCCGATCGCCGCGGCGGCGGCCAGGCCGACGAGCACGAGGTTCGCGGCGAGCAGGAACGCCATCCCGCGCGAGCGGCCGCGGGCGCGCGGCTTCCCCGGCCCGGCCTCGTCGTTGCGCCAGTCGACGGCCGAGGCGAGCACGCCCGTGATGAACTGGTTCAGGCTGACCCCGTCGCGCTCGGACGCCTTGGCCAACTGCTCGTGCAGCGTCCGCGGCATGCGGAGCAGCAGGCGGCCGCTGTACGTCCCTGTCTTCTGGCGCGGCTTGGCGGACGCAGCCTCAGGCGGCTCGTCCCTGACGGCGTCTGGAGTCGCCATGGCCCGAGTCTAGCTCGCCGGAAGCCGCAAAATCCTGGTTTCCGTCCAGATTTGCGCGCAGCTTGGCGAGGCCCGACGCAAGCAGACGCGAGGTGTGCGTCTGCGAGATACCGAGTGCCGATGCGACTTCTGCCTGGCTCATGTCGCGGAAGTACCGGCAGCGGACGGCGTCCCGCTCGCGGCGGTGCAGCGTGCGCAGTCCTCTCGACACCGCGAGCCGGTCCTCGCTCGCGCGAAGCTCGTCGTCGGGCGCGGGCACGTCGTCCGGAGGGACGAGCACGACCGGCGCCTCGGGCTGTTGCCGCGGCGTGCGGATGAGGGTGCCGCGGTCGCGCAGATGCCGCTTGATCTCGCCGACGATCGTCAGGGCCGCGTACGACGCCAGGTCGCCGCGCGCGGGCTCGAAGCGGTCAACCGCCTTGATCAGGCCGATCGACCCGACCTGGACCAGGTCCTCGACCCGTTCGCCGCGGTGCGCGAAGCGGCGGGCGAGAGAGCGCGCAAGCGGCAGGTACGCCTCGATCAGCTGCGCGCGAGCGGCGAGGTCGCCGTCACGGCGGTACGCGCGCTGCAGCGTCGCGGCCTGCGCGCGTGAGAGTGGCGGCTCCCGGTTCGCGGCGCTGAGCATTTCCTGCGAAGTCACTTTAGACATTCCGCTCTGCATTCACAAATCGATGGGTGATCGCGGCGACATGTGGGTACTAGTTCTTGTGGACGTCCATTTCACCGGCGTAGGGGAGATTGGTGCAAGCGGCGCAGTTCGAGCGGGCGGGGAGACGCGCGATGCTGAAGCTCACGGTGCTTTCGGGCGCCGGGATGGTCGCGCTTGCGTTTGCGACGCCGGCGCACGCAGACGATCAGGCGACTCCACCGCCACTGATGCTCGCCAAGACCGCGGTGGTCGCACTCGACGAGCCCGACGCGACCATTTCTGTCGATCCTGTGGCCCCGCCAGCCGACAGTGCGCCCTCGCCGACGCCGGATCCGGTGCCGGTCCGAGTTGTAGCAACGCCCGGCTGGAAATTGGCTGCAAAGCCGCCTGTTGAGCACCGGTCGGCGCGCGCGCAGCCGCACGTCGCCGTGTTGCGTGCCGCTCCCGCGCGCGTGATATCAAGCCGCCCGCGGGCGGTGCACGCAACCCGGCCGCAGCGTGCCGTCAAGCATGCTGATTCGGCGCCGCAGTGGTGGTATCAGCTCGGAGCGGCGCAGTATCGGAGCGCGCGCGCGGACAGCCACGGCAGCTCTCCCGGCGTCGCCACGAGCGCAGCGCCGCAGCCTACGGCCGGCCTCGCCGCTCCGTCCCGTGCGCCCGTGCTGGGAGTGCGAACGATCTGCGAGTTACGCCTGAAGAAGTGCTTGCAGTTCTGCAGTCGAATTGCTGTTGATAACGCTCCGGAGAACAACCGCTGGATCGGTACGTGCATCTCCACACGTGACCGGTATTCGGGGCTCGACAGATTGCACGAGCTCCTCCTTCAACGCCTCTGGACGGTCGCTCTCGACGACCGTAAGGCCGGTTCGGCCGCGCAGTATCAGTGCTTCGGCGCGCAGTATCAGAGCGGAGCGTGCGTCGTGGAGGGGTCGGCCGCCACGACAAGCGCGTTCGGCTGGGAAACGGTCGGCGCGCAGACGAGCCGACGGACGCCTGTCCGTCGTGCGGCTGCTGTTCCGAGCAGCCCCGCGCATGTCTCGACGGGCGGACGCAGACACGTCCTGGCGGCAGTGGCGACGCACCGGGCTCCGGCCGTGAAGGCGGCCGTCGTGGATCGGCCCGCCGGGAGGCGGGAGGTCGCGCCGAAGTCAGAAGCGGCCGCCTCCGGCGACTGGCTGCTCCGCTCCCTCGTCGTGCTGGTCGCCGCCGCCATGGTGGCGCTTCTGCTGGCCGCGGTTTCCGAGCTGCCGCCGGCCGAAACGGCCGTCTCAGGGATGCGGACACGGCTTGCGAGCAAGGGGCTCTCGAGCAGCCGCATCGATCTCGGACGCGAGCGCGCCGCCGCGCCGGCGCGCGGCAACGGGATCTCTTACCGCGACTGATCGGTCGCGTCGTCGGCCTTGCTGACCGCGCGCAGCTGGTCGACCTTCAACGGCGTGACCTTCAGATCCGAGCTGCGCGCAGGCTCGCCCGTGCGGTTGTAGGTCAGGCTGCCGGCGGAACGCGGAACTCCTTCCAGGAGGCCGAGCTCCGTCGCCTTTCGAACCGCCTCGATCCTGTTGCTCACCTCGAGCTTCCGCATCGCGTGGCTGAGGTACTCCTTGACGGTGTGACGGCTCAAGTACAGACGGCGCCCGATCTCGGGGTTCGTCAACCCTTCGGCGACCAGGCGCAGGACCTTCAGCTCCTGCCGGCTGAGCTTCGTCTCGGCCACGCTCTGGCGTGAGTCGATCAGGGCTGCCGCCGCCCGCGGGTCGAGGACGCTCTCTCCCGCGAGGACGCGGTCGACGACGGCGCCGAGGTCGAGGTCCTCTGCGTCTTTGAGCACGTAGGCCCGTGCCCCGCAGTCGATCGCCTCGCCTACCTCCGCTTCCTGCCCCCGCTCGGCGAGGATGATGATCGGCGTCGCGGGAAGCCGCGCGGCGAGCGTCTCGCAGATCTCGGCGGCGGGCGCGTCGGGCAGCTGGAAGTCGAGCAGCACGACGTCGGGCTCGTGGCTCGAAGCGGCTGCGATCGCCTCGTCGCCGCTGGCCGCTTCCGCGACGATCTCGGCACCGTTGCGAGACAGCTCCGCTCGGATTCCGGAGCGGACGATTCGATTCGGCTCGACGAGCAGCACACGTGCGCTCACGCCTGGATCGTAGAGACCTCCAGCCACTCGGGGGGACTCGAGACCCGACAGGTGGGGTCTATAACGCGCTCGCGCGAAGAAGGAAGCTGGGCGCATGCGGTGGTGGTTCGCGCTGCTCTGCGCGTTCGCGGCGGTCATGCTGCCGCTTGCCCATGTCGGGACGGCTGCGGCAGACGACGCCCAGTCCAGCTCGAACGAGGCGACGTCCTCGTCGACGAACGACAGCACGACGAGCCAGAACAGCACGCAGGTTCAGACCGGCGGCGGCAGCCAGTCGCAGACGGTCGTCCAGTCGGCCCCGACCGGGCAGAACGCAGCGAGCGCGGCGAACTCCACTCAGTCTCCGGCGAACGTTGCCTCCGGTGGGCATGCCACCGAACAGAACAACGCGAGCTCCGCGACGAGCTCCGCCGCGAACACGAACACTTCGAACCAGAACAGCGCCCAGACCCAGACGGCGCCTGCTGCCACCGCGGCCGCCGGCTCGGGCCAGGCGCAGACGGCCGAGCAGAGCGCGCCCGCGAAGCAGACGAGCGACGCCAAGGCGACCTCGACCCAGCAGGCGCCGACCAACGTGAACATCGTCGTCCGCGTCGACAGCCCCGGCGACGACGGCCCGGTCACCCAGACGAACTCCTCGGTCGCGGACGCGACCGCCGGGAACGCCAACCGCGTGACGCAGGCCGGCACCCAGAGCCAGGCGGGCGGCGGGACCGGTAGCGGCCAGGCGCAGGAGGCGATCCAGAACGCGCCGACGACGCAGGCGTCGAACGCGGACGCGCACTCCACCCAGGTGAATCCGCTGAATGTCAACATCGTCGTCCGGAACAAGAGCCCTGGCGACACGGCGGGGGTCACGCAAACCAACTCCTCCCAGGCCACGGCTGACGCCGCGAACACGAATGCGGTCACGCAGGCCGCCGACCAGACCCAGACAGGCGGCGGCGCCACGGGCGGCCAGTCGCAGAGCATCGTCCAGAGCGCGCCGACGTCGCAGGCGGCCGGGTCGAGCGCGACGTCAACGCAGACGGCGCCGGTCAACGCCGGCGTCTCCGTCACGCTCGAGCCGGCGACCGATCCCGACGGCTACGGCGTGCTCGGCACGCTGATCAAGATCTGGATCCCGGCCGCGATCGGCTCGACCAGCACGAACAGCTCGAGCGCCGACGCAACCGCGGCGAATTCGAGCTCCGTCACGCAGACCGCCCACCAGACCCAGACAGCCCCCTCCACCCAGGCGGGGGGAGGACAGTCCCAGGTGGTCGTCCAGAACGCACCCACCACCCAGACCGCCACAGCGTCGGCGTCGTCGACGCAGGCGGGGTCGGGGGGAACGAGCTCTTCGACGTCGACCGAGACCGGTTCCAACGACGTGTCGCAGACCGGCGAGCAGACGCAGTTCGGCGGCGACGGCCAGACCCAGGCTCTCGAACAGAGCACCGGCACCGACGTCGTCGGTTTCGACGGCTCGCCCTCTCCCTCCGACTACGGGTGGATCCGGGTGGGCGGAGCGCCGGCGTTCTTCGCGGCCGCCCCGCACGCCTGGTCGCCGCGGCGCGATCCCGCGTCCCAGCCGCGCCCCGGCTCGGTGCGGCGCGACTTCGCACCGCGCGCGCCGAAGCCGCCGCTGCCCTCTCAGGCGCCGCCGGCAGCCCTCGGCGCCGCAGCAGGTGGGTCGTCGGGCGGCTCGCTCTGGACGTTCGCAGGCCTCTTGCTTCCCTTCTTCTTGACGGCCCCGTGGTGGGCCCGTCGTCACCGCCCGTCGCTCGTCCGGCGACTGATGGGCGTCGTCTCCCGTCTCGAGCGCCCGGGCTAGCCGCCGCCGGCGGAACCCCGGGCCGCAGCGCTCCGGCGCGCTCCGGCCGAGACAGACGTAACGACGACACAAGGAGACATCGAACAAGCCATGAAGCGCCATCTCATAGCGGTGGGCGTCGTACTGATCGCCCTCGCCGCGTGGGTGGGGACGGCTTCCGCCGCGAACGATCCTCCGCCGCCTGGTGCAGACCAGATGCTCGGCCAGCTGGCCGGGGCACTCCAGGGTGCGCCTGCGGGGAGCGTCGCGGGACAGAACGCGTCGAACACGTCTCTGCCGATCGGCGTCACCGGCAGCGGCATCTCGATCGGTTCCGGCTCCGGCTCGGCGAATCAGACCGCCACGAACACGGCGGACTCTGACGCGTCGAACTCGAGCAACACCAATCAGAGTGCCACTGCGACGCAGACGGGCGGCAGCTCCAGCTGCCTCTCGGGCTGCGGTGGTGCCGGTCAGTCGCAGAACATCGACCAGTCGGCCTTGACGAAGCAGACCGCCGACTCCGATGCGAACGCGAATCAGAACGCGGTCAACGCGAACGTCCCGGTCAGCATCGCCGGCGGGAATGTGTCCGGCGGCTCGAGCTCGGCCGATCAGACCGCCACGAACAAGGCGGACGCTGATGCGTCGAACAAGAGCACGACGGACCAGACGGCGACGGCCACGCAGACCGGCGGCAGCTCCAGCTGCCTCTCGGGCTGCGGTGGTGCAGGTCAATCGCAGAACGTCGACCAGTCGGCGCTGACGAAGCAGAACGCCGACGCCGACGCGAAGGCGAAGCAGAACGCCGTCAACGCCAACGTCCCCGTCAGCATCGCGGGAGGAAGCGTGTCGGGCGGATCGAGCTCGGCCAACCAAACGGCCAAGAACACCGCCGACGCCTCCGCTGACAACAAGAGCAAGACGAATCAGAACGCGACCGCCACCCAGACCGGCGGCAGCAGCAGCTGCCTCTCGGGCTGCGGCGGCGCGGGCCAGTCCCAGAACATCGACCAGTCGGCCCTGACGAAGCAGGACGCCGACGCCGATGCGAAGGCAAAGCAGAACGCCGTGAACGCAAACGTTCCCGTCGCCATCGCCGGATACGACGTGAACCCAGGTTCGAGCTCCGCCGACCAGACGGCCACCAACAAGGCCGACGCGGACGCCTCGAACAAGAGCAAGACCGATCAGACCGCGACCGCAACCCAGACGGGCGGCAGCTCCGAGTGCTACTCGGGCTGCGGCGGCAACGGCCAGGAGCAGAACATCGACCAGTCGGCGAAGACGAAGCAGAACGCCGACGCCGATGCGAAGGCCAAGCAGAACGCGGTCAACGCGAACGTTCCTGTGGACATCGCCGGATACGGCGTGCAGGGTGGTTCCAGCACGGCGTCACAGGACGCGAGCAACAAGGCGGACGCGGACGCGTCCAACCGCAGCAAGACCAATCAGGAGGCGACGGCGACCCAGACGGGCGGCTCGAGCTCCTGCTACTCGGGCTGCGGCGGCAACGGTCAGGAGCAGAACATCGACCAGTCTGCGAAGACCAAGCAGGACGCCGATGCAGACGCGAAGGCGAAGCAGAACGCGGTCAATGCGGACGTTCACGTCGGCATTGCTGGCTACGGCGCGAGCCGCGATCCGAGCTCGGCTGATCCGAGTGCCGATCAGACGGCCACCAACAAGGCCGACGCCGACGCCTCGAACAAGAGCAAGACCGATCAGACCGCGACCGCAACCCAGACGGGCGGCAGCTCCGAGTGCTACTCGGGCTGCGGCGGCAACAGCCAGGAGCAGAACGTCATCCAAGACGGCAAGACGAAGCAGAACGCCGACGCGGATGCCAAGGCCAAGCAGAACGCCGTCAACGACAACACGCCCGTGCTCGTCGTCGGGGGAGATCCGAGCAGCGGCTCCAGCTCAGCCACCCAGGACGCCAGCAACAAGGCGGATGCGGACGCTTCGAACAAGAGCAAGACCGATCAGAACGCGACGGCAACCCAGACCGCCGGTGACAGCCACTGCTTCTCGGGCTGCGGCGGGAACGGGCAGGAGCAGAACGTCGTCCAGATCGGGAAGACGAAGCAGGACGCCGACGGGAACGCAACCGCAAAGCAGGACGCGGAGAACGCGGACACGCCGGTGTCGATCCTGGGTGACGGACTGAGCGGCTCGGGCTCGAGCTCGGCGGATCAGACGGCGCGAAACAAGGCCGATGCTGATGCGTCGAACAAGAGCAAGACCGATCAGAACGCGACCGCAACGCAGACCGCCGGCGACAGCTGGTGCATCTCCGGGTGCGGTGGCAACAGCCAGGAGCAGAACGTGATCCAGGTCGGCAAGACGGAGCAGAACGCCGATGCGGACGCGAAGGCGAAGCAGAAGGCGCTGAACGCCAACGCCCCGATCCTGGCCGTTGGCGGTGACCCGAGCAGCGATCCCAGCTCGGCCACGCAGGACGCCAGCAACAAGGCGGACGCTGACGCGCGGAACAAGAGCAAGACCGATCAGAATGCGACGGCGACCCAGACCGCCGGCGACAGCTGGTGCTTCTCCGGCTGTGGCGGGAACGGCCAGGAGCAGAACGTCGCCCAGATCGGGAAGACGAAGCAGGACGCCGACGCGGACGCAAAGGCCAAGCAGAAGGCGGTCAACGCGGACACGCCGGTGTCGATCCTGGGCGGCGACCTGAAGGGCTCCGACCCGAGCGCGGACCAGACGGCCACCAACAAGGCCGACGCCGACGCCTCGAACAAGAGCAAGACCGAACAGAGCGCCACCGCGACGCAGAAGGCCGGGGACATCTGGTGCTTCTCCGGCTGTGGCGGAAACGGCCAGGAGCAGAACGTGATCCAAGTCGGCAAGACGAAGCAGAACGCCGACGCGGACGCGGACGCAAAGCAGAAGGCGCTGAACGCGGACGTGCCGGTATCGGTCGTCGGCGGGGATCCGAGCGGCGATCCGAGCTCGGCCACGCAGGACGCCCGCAACAAGGCGGACGCAGACGCGCGGAACAAGAGCAAGACCGAGCAGGATGCCACTCCGACCCAAATCGCCGGTGACGTCTGGTGCTGGTCCGGATGCGGCGGCAACGGTCAGGAGCAGAACGTCATCCAGCTCGGCAAGACGAAGCAGCGCGCCGACTCGGACGCCAAGGCGAAGCAGAAGGCGCTCAACGCCAACACTCCCGTCGATGTCTACGGACAGGAGAAGTCGTACGGGAAGAGGGGAGTGATGCGGGAGTAGCGAGCGGGCGTTGACAGAGCAGGCGTCCTAGACGCCGACGAGGTTCCGGAGCGACCGCCTAGCCGCAAGGCGCGTCGCTCCGGGACCTTCCTTGAAGTCGAGGGCCCTGCGAGTCACAGTGCTGCGGATGATCGAGACGACGTTCGAGACTGCACACGCCGGCACGGAGACGAGCTGCAAGGTCGACTCCAACGTCGGCGGCGAGCTGGCACAGAAGGCGGAGCTGGTCGCGTTTGCGCACTTTGCCGCGCGGGTCTTCTTGCTGCTGGGCCCCGCGCGCGCCGGCGCGGTCGTCGACGCGCTGGTCGACGGGCGCCAGGTGGACTTGCCCGCGACGGTGACGGGGGCGCGGACACGGACGGTTGTCCGATTCCTCGACGGTGCGTCGGGACCTCGCTTGTACTTCCGGCTGAACGCCCCGGGGAAGCCCGACGCCGATCTCCCCGTCGACGCGTTGGGCGAGACCTTGCGCCAGCGGCATCGAGGCGATCCCAGCTTCGCTGAGCGCCTGGCGCGCGCCGCGGAGCTGATGGCGCGACTCGGCGCGACGGGGCAGGTCGGGCAGGACAACGAGTTCGACGTCGGGCTCGCCGCCGCCGACGTCGCCTGGCGATCGGTGGGCGAGGGCACAACCGCAGTGACGGACTCCGAGCTCGAGTGCCGGGGTTGCGGGTATCGCGGTCCGGCGTTCGAGCCGAGGCTCTGGCCGAGCGAGGACGCCTTGCTGTGTAGGTGCGGGCGCTGCGGCGCCGGTGTGTGGCGACGCGCAGGCCGCCGCCCACGGTCGATTCGTCCAGACATCTGGGCGGCGATGGAGACGATGCGCTCCCAGCTGGAGGGCGTCTCCTCGCCTCTTGCCGAGCCGAACGGTCAGCAGACGCTGCTCGGTGAGCTCAAGCGGGTCTTCGTCGAGAACGGCTGGCCGTATTCGGAAGTGGCCGGAGCACCGGTGCTGCTCTCGGAGCTCTCCGGCCCCGAGGGGAGTTGGGACTTCTACGCGCAGGCCGTCGAGGAGAAGGACCTCGTCCTGCTGTATTCGATCGCACCACGCCGCGTGCCGGCGGAGCGCAGGCTCGAGGTGTCCGAGTTCCTCACCCGCGCGAACCACGGGCTCGCGGACGGCAACTTCGAGCTCGACTTCGAGGACGGCGAGGTGAGGTTCAAGTCAGTGCTGCACGTCCCCGAGGAGCTCGACGGCTTGCTCGTCAAGCGTGTCGTCCGTCTGAACGGGACCGCGCTCGAGACGTACCTCCCGAGCATTGCGGCCCTGATCAGCTCAACGCCGCCCTGACAATCGATATTGAAATTCAGATGGGACCGGAGTACGTTGAGGTGAAGTAACGACTAGCCGGGGAGGGGAGCGATGGGGAGCTCCCGTGGGAAAAGGTCGTTACTGCGGCGACAGCTCAGGGCCCTCGGGGCGGCCCTCACCCTAAACACGTCCGGCGACCGAGAATTGACGCGGGAATCCGCGTCGCAGGACGCTACGGCCGGGCAGGCGCGCGACGTAAGAGGACACGGGGAGGCGGCCATCCCTCGTCCCAGTGCGCGCGCCCCGGCCGTTGCGACCGTCGTCGTGTTGGCGGCTCTGTGTTGCGTGTCCCACGCTCGCGCCGACAGCGGCACGCCGCCGACGACGACGCCGACCTCGACGACGCCGGACGCACCTCCGCCCGACCCGTACAAGCCGCCGGCGAAGGTGTCCACGTCAAAGCCGAAGCAGACTCGGCCGGCAGTCGTGCACTCCGCTCCGGTGTACCACGCGCCTGTGCGGACCTACACGCCGCCGGCGCCGACGGTACGCCCGAGCGCGGTCCAGCCGCGGCACACGGCGCGCCCGCGGCCGGCGAGGGTGGTGCACAAGAGGAAGGCGCGCGTCGTGCATCGCCACGTGGTGCCGAAGCCGAAGCCGGTGAAGGTGACGTTCAACCCGTTTGCCAACTTCGTCGCGACGTCGTCCCTGTTGGGAACGGCGGCTGACACGAGCGATCGCAATCGATATCTGTGGCTGGCCGGGTTCGCCTTCGCGCTGCTCGCTGTCGCCGGGCTGTCGATGCACGTCCTCGCCCTGCGGGTGGTCGAGTGAGTCGCGCGACGAGAACGTTCCTGGTGCTCTTGCTCGTGTGTGCGCCGCTGGTCGTATTCGTTCCGGCAGCCAGCGCGGTCCCCATCAGCGTCGCGTGCAATGGGGGAGGCTGCGCGACCGGCTGGTACACGACGGGGGTCACGGTCGCCTTCACCTGGGATCCAACCGGCGTCGTCCAGACGCAGAGCTGCGACACGAATACCGTCTCGAGCGATACGACAGGGTGGTCGGCTACATGTGTCGTCACGTACTCGAACGGCTCGTCTTCGCAGCTCGGCGTGACGATCAAGAAGGACTCGACGCCGCCAACGGTGTCCGGCGGATCACCGAGTCGCGGACCTGACTCGAACGGTTGGTACAACCATCCCGTCGGGATCAACTTCAACGGCACCGACGCGACCTCGGGAATCGCGAGTTGCAGCGGCCCGAGCTATGGCGGGCCGGACACCACGAGTGCGTCGTTCAGTGGGACCTGCACAGACAATGCGGGCAACACGAGTTCTCCGGCGAGCTTCGGGCCGATCAAGTACGACGCAACGCCCCCGTCGGTGAGCGTCTCTCTGTCGCGCGGGCCCGATTCCGGCAACTGGTACAACCATCCGGTCGACTTCAGCGCGACCGGTAGTGACAATCTGTCGGGCATAGCTTCGTGCAGTTCGGGGACGGTTCCCGGCAGCTCGTCCGCGAGCTGCACCGACGCCGCCGGCAACACGGCCTCCGCAGGGGTGAGCGTGAACTACGACGCGTCGGGGCCGTCGATCGACAGCATCACCTTCGACCGGCCGCCTGACAGCGACGGCTGGTACAACCATCCGGTCCAGGTCGTGTTCCACGGCTCCGACGGTGGCTCGGGGCTCGCCGGGTGCAGCGCCACGACGTACGCCGGGCCGGATACGTCGAGCACCACCGTCAACGGCAACTGCCGCGACAACGCGGGCAACAGTACGGGTGGCACTTCGCCCGCGTTCAAGTACGACTCGACGCCTCCCACGCTTACCAACGTGGGGACGGACTGGGACAGCGGGACCGCGACGTTGTCGTGGACGGCCTCGTCCGACACGAAGCAGATCCAGATCGACCGAGCGCCTGGCAAGGACGGCGCCGCGAGCACGATGGTCTTCCAGGGAACCGGCTCGAGCTTCGAGGACAGCGGCCTGCAGAACAAGGTGAAGTACACGTACACGATCACCGGCTTCGACGACGCCGGCAACAAGGCCGTCGACACGGTGAGCATCATCCCGGGCGCGAAGCTCTATTCACCCGCACGCGGCTCGAACGTCGTCAACCCGCCGCTGCTGGCGTGGCGCCCGGTCACGGGGGCGACGTACTACAACCTCCAGCTGTACTTCGGGGTCGGCAACGCGTTCCGCCGGGTCGCGTCGGTCGACATCAGCGGCCGCAAGGTTCTCAGTGCGTGGCCGCTGAAGCCGCAATACCGGCTCAAGAAGGCGTGGAAGTGGAACAAGAGGAAGCGCAGCCTTGCGCGGGGTCATTACCGCTGGTACGTCTATCCGGGCATCGGGAAGCGCAGCGCCAACAAGTACGGCCCGTTGATCGGGTCGAGCGACTTCTACGTCATCAAGAAGCGCTAGCGCCTAACGACGTTGTGCGTGCCACGGGAACCGTGGTTCCCGTCCGTGCCGCCGGAAGCAAACGCCGCAACGGCGAGAACGAGCCACGCGATCAGACAGAGAACGACAAGCCGCATTGCTCTCTTTGACGTCAATCGTGCGCAACGGTTTGCATCTGCCAGGGCGTGAATGACAGCTCTCGCCCGGCGAAGGTCGCGTCGACTTCGAACGGGCTCTCGTTGACGAGCCGCGCACGTCCGGGACGCAACGACGTCAACACGACGCCGTGTCCCTCGATCGAGGGGCCCGACTGCGCGGCGAGGTCTGCGTCGCTGCTGCGGCCGGCCGCGGTCATGAACGGGAGCCGGAACGCCTCGGCGTTCTCGAGCACGTCGTCGATGTTCGGCAGGTAGGCGAACGAGAACGACCACGGCCCCCGCAGCTGCGCGGCGGGAATCGGCAGCGACGGGCCGGCCGGGTCCTCGCGGTAGCGGTTGTCGTTCCGGCTGATCAGCCCGGTCGAGCGCAGCACCGTCAATGCGAGCTCGCCGTCGAGCAGCTCGTACTCGGTGACGTGTTCGAGCAGGAGGACGACCCCACCCGCGACGACCAGGGAACCGGCCGGATAGGTTGCGAGCGCGACCTCTCCGTAGCCGCCCTCGGGATGGCGACCACGTTGGACGAAGGCGAACTGTCCCTCCGCGAGCGACATGTCCGCGTCCTCGCGCAGGGGGATATGGACGCGAACGCGCTGGTCCTCGCACGGGTTCTCGAACTCGATCCGCACGCGCAGGAACGGCTCGTGCGCACGCTGTTCGAGCCTCGTCGCGGTCGCGACCTCGTGGTCGTCCCAACGGTACGTGCGGTGAACGACGTCGACGCGCCGCAGCGGCCCGTCCTCGACGGTCTCGCGCCGCTCTGCCAGCGGCGTGTCGACGAGCTCGTCGTCCTCGGGCGGCGCGTAGTTGTACGAGTCGCCGAAGTCCTTGCCGCGCACGAGCCGCGGCACCATCGCCGGTTCCGGACAGGTCCCAGGGACTGTCCCTAAGACATGGACGGGACGGACGCTGGTCCAGCCGAGGGGCGGAGCGGGAATCGCGGCGAGGACTGTTCGCTTCGGACGGGCGACGACGCGGAGCTCCCACGTTCCCGCGGCGGTCGCGACCTCGATGTCCTCCATCATCTGCTCGACGTCGAGCCACTCCGGGTCCGGCTCGTCGCCGACTTCGAGGACCGCACGGCGGTCTTCGATGCGGTAGCCGTTGACATAGCGGCCGAAGAGCTCGCGGCCGTGGAGCCGCCGGGCGATCGCCTCCGGGACGGTCGCCGAGACCAGCTTCTGTTCCCAGAGAAGGGGATCCTGGCGGTGGAGCTCTTGCGTCGGCACCTGGGTGCCGTCCGGGAGCTCGAGCGCCACCGCCTCCCACTGCTCGGGCGCGACGAGCTCGAGCTCGACCAGGTCGACGCGCTCCCGCGGCGACGGGTTGACGATCGCGAACGCGCCGTGCGGAACCTTTGTCGCGATCCGCCGCAGCACGCGCTGCGTGAGCTCGTGGGCGATCTGCTCCGCCTCGGCGTAGCGCACAAGCACCTGTGCGGACACCTCGTCGGCCGAGCAGCCGCAGATCGAGTCGTGCGCCGCGTTCTGGAACATGCGCGTCCACGCCTGGCGCAGGAACGGTTCCGGGTCGCCGTCGCCGTACAGCGTTTGCAGCGGCTCGGCGTAGCGCTCGAGCCCGCGCTCGGCGCGCGAGCACGCCGTCTTGAGGTCGATCCGCGCCGACACGACCCCGGGGAGGAGATTCGCGCGGGCTGCAGAGCGCATCTCGCCGCGCCAGGCAGTCAGGCCGTCCGGCGCGGCGTCGGCCAGGTACTCCGCCAGCGTGCCGATCGGCGCGTCACGTGGCAGGTCGAGCACGAGCGGCATGTGGTCGGTGCCGACCATCCCGAGGATGAGGTCGGAGCCGAACCAGGGACGGTAGCGTTCCTCGAGCGCCTCCGGGTCCTGAACGTACGCGGCGTTGCCGTACCCGCCGGGGAGGTACTCCGCGACGACGGACGACCCATCCGGCGACTCCCACACGAAGCGGTGGAAGTGGACGGCGTCCGGGACGCCGCGCCACACGACCGCGGTCTCCAGTCCCGCCGCGCGAAGGATCTGAGGCATCTGCGCGACGTGGCCGAACATGTCCGGCAGGTAGCCGACGCGCATCGTGCCGCCGAGCTCCGCCGCTCGAGCAAGCCCCGTCTCCAGGTTGCGCGCGATCGTCTCGCCGCTGACGAGAAACTCGTCGACGAGCGTCTGCCACGGCCCGATCGCGAGTCGGCCCGACGCGACGAGCCGGCGGATCCGCTCCTCGGACTCGGGACGGATCTCCAGGTAGTCGTCGACGGTCGCGAGCTGCCCGTCGAGCGTGAAGCGCAACCGGTCGTCGCGCTCGAGCTCGTCCAGCACGTCGTCGACGACCTCGACGAGCGAGATGCGGAAGGACTGGAACGGCCGGTACCACTCCCGGTCCCAGTGCGTGTGCGGGACGAGGAAGACGCTCAGCTCTTGACCGAGCCGGCCAGCAGTCCCTGCACGAAGTAACGCTGCAGCGCGAAGAACACGATCAGAGGCACGATCATCAGCAGAAACGCGGCGGCGGCAAGCAGGTTGTACTCCTGCCCGTACGTCGAGAGCAGGTACGGGATGCGAACGGTCATCGGCTGCTTGTTGGGGTCGGACACGAAGATCAGCGCCATCAGCAGGTCGTTCCAGACCCAGAGGAACTGGAAGATGCCGAACGACGCGAGCGCCGGCACGGACAGCGGCACGACGATGCGGCGGAAGATCGACAAGTTCGACGCGCCGTCCATCCGGGCAGCCTCGATCAGGTCTTTCGGGAGCGTGATGAAGAAGTTCCGCAGCAGGAAGACAGCAAGCGGCAGGCCGAACGCCGTGTGCGCGAGCCAGATGCCCCAGTAACCGTTGTTCAGGTGCCCGTGCTCGGCGAAGAGCTTGAGCAGCGGCACGAGCGACGTCTGAATCGGGACGATCATCAGCGCGACGATGATCAGGAACAGCGTGTCGCGAAACGGGAACGGCACCCACGCAAATCCGAATGCGGCGAGCGCGCCGAGCGTCAGCGGCAGCAGCGTCGCCGGCACGGTGATGATCAGGCTGTTCACCCAGGCGTGGCCCATGCCGGTCGCATGGATGACCGAGCCGTAGTTGTGCAGCGTCCAGTCCCATTGCGTGAACGCGTGCCACCAGCCGGTGTTGGAGATATCGACAGGCTTGCGGAACGACGTGATCGCGAGCCCGACGGTCGGCACGAGCCAGATCACGGCGATTGCGACGAGCCCGATGTGGATCGGCGTCCGCGTCAGCCAGCGCACCATCCGCTCGCTCCGCGTGCCGGCGCGGAGCGGTACGGCCTGGTCGACGGTGGCCATCAGGCGACGACCTTCTCGCTGCGGAAGCGGCGGACGTTGAGGATCATCACCGGCGCGATCAGCACGAGCATGATCACGGCGACGGCCGCGCCGTACCCCGGCCTGCCGTTCTGGAACGTCTCTTCGTACATCGTGAAGGCGATCACCCTGCTCGACGTCCCCGGGCCGCCGCCCGTCATCACGTAGATGATGTCGAACACCTTGATCACGTTGATGAAGAGCCAGATCGTCACGACCGAGATCGGAAGGCTCAGCAGCGGGAACATGATCCGCCGGAAGATCTGCCACTCGTTTGCGCCGTCGACGCGGGCGGCCTCGAGCACGTCGGCCGGCAGACCCTTGATCGCGGCGGACAGGACGACCATCACGAAGCCGACCGAGGCCCAGATGTACGCGAAGATCAACGCGTAGTTGACGAGGGAGGGGTTGCCGAGCCAGGACTGCGTGTGGAGGCCGCCGCCCCGGAGCAAGCCGTTCAGAATGCCGATGTCCGGATTGGGGCTGTAGACCAGGAGCCAGATGATCCCGACGGCGACCGCCGAGATCGCCATGGGCAGGAAGATCGCGGTCTTGACGAAGCGCTCGTAGCGGACGCGCACGGCGAGCACGGCGAGCCCGAGCCCGATGAGCAGCGAGAGCGAGATGTAGAAGATCAACCAGCGCAGGTTGTTGATCAGCGCGCCGCCCGGCGGGAACTTGCTCAGGTCGAGGAAGTCCTTGTCGTTCGTGAGCAGTTCTTTGAAGTTGTCGATGCCGAGGTAGTGGAAGAACCCGAAGTGGAAGTCCCCTTCGTAGAAGGCAAGCCGTGTCGTGTAGTAGGCGGGATAGATCAGGAAGATGACGAGGACGACGAGCGCCGGCAGGACGAACAGAAACCCCGACAGGCTGCTCGGCCGAGCCCGCAGCCCGAACCGCCGGCCCTTCGCAGGCGGAGCCGGTGCTGCGGGAGCGGGAGCTGGTAGGGGCTGGCTGCTCATCTCCTCCGGTCAAGCGCGACGGCGGCGCCTTTCGCAAGGCGCCGCCGTCTGCTCAGGGCCTAGAACTGGCCTTTGATCTTGTTCTGGAAGTCCGACAGGATCGACTTGATGTTGCCCGGGTGCTGGATGACGTCCTGCAGCGCGAAGCCCCAGGTGTCACCGAACGCGCCCGGCAGCAGATCCGAGCCGTCGAACAGGAACGTCTTCGCCGTCGCGAGCTGGTGCGCCTCCGCCCGCGCGAGCACGTTCGGATAGGCACTGCCCGAGACGCGCTTGTTCGGCGAGTTGACCGCACCGGTCGACACCCAGATCGTGCCGGCGGCCTTGGTCGAGATGTACTTCAGGAACTGCGTGACCTCCGGCGAGCTCTTGAACGCAGCCGCGAAGTCGGCAGCGCCCACGACCGGGTGATCGAGGCCCGGCTTGATCGTCGGCCACGGGAAGTCCGCGATGGTCTTGCCCGGCTTCAGGGCCGTATTGACCTGCTGGAGCGCGATGCCGCCGACGAAGCCGCCCTCGAAGTAGAGCTGCGCCTTCGGGCTCGTCCCGAACACGTCGCCGATTCCGCCGACGAAGCTCTGGCCGAGCACACCCTGCACGCCGTTCAGCACGTACTTGTTGTTGATGATCTGCGTCATGATCCGCGCCGCGTTCGCGACCGACGGATCGGTGAACGGCAGCTTGCCGGTGAACAGGCGCTGGTACTTCGCCGGGCCCGCCGTCCGCGCGTAGATGTTCTCGAACCAGTCCGTCAGGGTCCACTGGCTCTGGCTCGGGCCGGCGCCGACCGACCACGGCACGAGCCCCTTCGCCTTGTACGCCTTCGTGATCGCCAGGAGCTGGTTCCAGGTCTTGGGGATCTTGAAGTGGTACTTCTTGAAGGACTGCGGCTTGTACCAGATGACGCTCTTCGAGTTCGCCTTTGCCGGGACGCCGTAGAGCTTCCCGCCCGAGCTGCCGAGGGCGAGCCATCCCGGCGTGTAGTTGGCCTTCATGTACGCGTTCGACAAGCCAAGGCTCGACAGCTGCTTCAGCGCACCCTGCTTCGCGAGCGTCCCGATGTAGCCGGGCCGCGGCAGGATGCCGATGTCCGGCGGGTTGCCGGCGGCGAGACGCGTCCGGATGTCCGGGATGAAGTCGCGGGCTGCCGTGTACTGCACGTTGATGCCCGTTGCCTTGGTGAAGGCTGCTGTCACCTTCAGGAATGCGTCCTTTTCACTGCCGCCCCACAGCGAAAGGACCTCGATCGAGTTCGCGTTGCGCTTCGCCGGCTTCGCGCTGATCGCCGTCGCCGTGACTGCGGCGACAACGAGTGCGAGCAGGACGAACAACGCGATAAACGGTCTCCGTCGCTTCACACTTCCTCCTCCCTCTGGCGGCCGGGAGGCACCGCCGTTCACGCCCAGTCCCCCTTGCTGGACCCCCGTGTCGCCCTGGATCGTACCCTTAGAGGGAGGGTCTCTTTCAAGCCCTCGCTGTCAGCGTGAGCTCCGTTTCGGGGTCGAAGACGTGGAGCTTCTCGGAGGGGATCGCGAACGTCACCTCGTCGCCTGACTGAACTTTCTCCTCGGCGGGCACGAGCGCGACCAGCTCGTGTCCCTCCGACTGAGCGTGGATGAGCTCCTCGTGGCCGAGATACTCGACGACGTCGATCTTCGCCGGGATCCTGACCGCGCCCGAGCCGGGATGGCCGTCGATCCGGAGGTCTTCGGGGCGAAAGCCGATCAGCAGGTCGCGGCCGCGGTTGTCCTGCGCGGCCTTCGCAGCGCGCCCGGTGAGCTCGAGTTTCGTGCCGCCGAGCTGCAGCCCGTCGTCGTGCGCCTTTGCGGTTGCGAAGTTCATTGCCGGCGAGCCGATGAACGCGGCGACGAAGACGTTGACCGGGTTCTCGTAGAGCTCCGGTGGGGTGCCGATCTGCTGCAGGACCCCGAGGTTCATGACTGCGATCCGATCGCCCATCGTCATCGCCTCCACCTGGTCGTGGGTGACGTAGATGGTCGTGGTGCCGAGGCGGTCCTGCAGGCGCAGGATCTCCGCGCGCGTCTGCACGCGCAGCTTTGCATCGAGGTTCGACAGCGGCTCGTCCATCAGGAACGCCGCCGGCTCCCGCACGATTGCGCGTCCAAGCGCCACGCGCTGGCGCTGTCCGCCGGAGAGTGCTCTCGGCTTCCGGTCGAGCAGGTTCTCCAGGTTGAGGATTCTCGCCGCCTCCTCGACGCGGCGGCGGATCTCCTGCTTCGGCGTCTTCAGCAGCTTGAGGCCGAAGGCGAGGTTGTCGTACACGGTCATGTGCGGATACAGCGCGTACGACTGGAATACCATGGCGATGTTCCGGTCTTTCGGCGGGACGTTGTTGATGACGCGCTCGCCGATCTTGATCTGGCCTCCGGTGATCTCCTCGAGGCCGGCGAGACACCGCAGCGCGGTCGTCTTGCCGCAGCCCGAGGGCCCGACGAGCACGAGGAACTCGCCGTCCGTGATCAGGAGGTTGAGGTCGTTGACCGCGACTGTGTCGTCCGCGTAGGCCTTCGTGACGTGGTCGAAGGTGACACTTGCCATGCGCGCCGGATGCTAACCGGCTAGCGCTTCGGCGCAAAGCCGCTGGAAATGCGCGACGAGCTGCTCGCTCTCCGTCAGCAGCCGTCCTTCCGCGAGCAGACCGCTCCGCACGCCCTGCTGGACGCCCTTGACGAGTTCGGTGTCCTCGTTCCCGACCTGCGAGTCGAAGGCGATCAGCTCATCGATCCACGGCTGCTCGACGTCCGGGCCGAAGAAGTAGTCGAGGAAACGCGCCGTCCGCTCCGGGCTCACGGGCAGGATCGGGCCGCAGGACAGGTTTGTCTGGCCAGGGAAGATGTTGATTCCGAAGTTCGGCCAGACGAAGTGGAACTGGCTATGCGGGATCTCGCCATCGGCGAGGAACGAGCTGCCGTGCTCCCGCAGTGGCCCGCGTTGGCTGGAGGTCAGGCCGTCAGATTCGAGGCGGTAGGCATCGGGGGAGATGTCGACCTCGGCCGAAAAGCCCGGGTGGGCGACCGAGCAGTGGTAGCACTCGAGGAAGTTCTCGCACGCGATCTTCCAGTTCGCCTCGACCTCGTATTCGGTGCGGAAGCGAAACTCGAGCATGTCGAGGTCGATGATTGCCGCGACCCGCTCCGGCACGTCTCCGAGGGTCTCGGGCAGCGGAGGCGCGTCGGCGTCCGGGTTCACGAAGAGGAACGGGCCCCAGCTGTCGACGGCGATCTCCCGGAGGCCGAGCTCGGCGAAGTCGAAGCCGGGCTCGCGGTCCGCGCGCGGCGCGGCGCGCAAGGCGCCGTCGAGGCCGTACGTCCATGCGTGGTACGGGCACTGCAGCGTTTCGCGCCTGCCGGCGCCGGTCGCGACGACGTGGCCGCGATGGCGGCAGACGTTGAGGAAGGCTCGGATGTCTCCCTCGCGCGCGCGTGTAACAACTACGGGAATCTGGCCGGCGGCGGCGGCGAAGTAGGAGCCGTCCTCCGCAAGCTGTCCCGTGTGGCCGGCGTACTGCCAGGCGTGCGCGAAGATGCGCTCGCCTTCTCGGCGCAGCACCTCGGGGTCGACGTACCACGACCACGGCAGTGTCCGCTCCATGCGGCGAACTATGCCTGGACGGTTTCCACCAGGTCTGACCCTCCGGGTCAGACCTGGCTCTGTACGCCGCTTCGCGGGGAACGCGCGCGGGCTGAGCCCGCGCGCTCCAGTGGTGCTGGGCGGTTGTTCCCTTCCGTGCGGCGCGCGCAGGCTGCGCGTGCGCGCGTCACATCAGTCCGCTTGCGCGTAAGCCTGCGCTCACGCTCCGGCTTGTGGGGTCTGACCCCGCAGGGATCTGACCCCAGCTTTTAGCGCGTGCGCGTGATCTTCGTCAGTCCCAGCGGGCTGTCGATGTCGGCCCCGCGCAGCTTTGCGAGCTCGACCGCGGCCACCTGGCCCGGCACGACGGTCAGCAGGGGCGCAAGCCACCCAGGGAGGTCGTGTACGAGCGGGAAGGCCGTCTGCGCGCTCG
>DATFTK010000021.1:0-6368 GCA_035262005.1 Gaiellaceae bacterium
GCGGCGAGCGCGGGCGCGGCGACGACGATGTTCATGCCGGCGGGTGAGGCCGGGCCTGCGCGCAGGCTGGCCGTTGCCGGCGCCGCGGCGCAGCTCGGGCTGATGGAGGCGATGCAGCATCGCCTCGGCTTCGTCGGTGAGGTGTACAAGCACGGAGGCGCCGGGAAGCTCGCGCGGGCGTCGAAACTGCTGACCGTTGCGGGCGGCGCCCTCTTGGCGACACGAGCCCGCCACAACCGCGGTGCTGCAGTCACCGGCGGCGCGCTCGTGCTCGCGGGTGAGCTCGCGCTGCGCTGGTCGGTCTTTCGCGCCGGCTTCCAGTCGGCTCGCGACCCGCGCTACACGGTCATTCCGCAGAAGCAGCGGGCCGGTCGCTCCCGACCTTAACGCAGGGTTAACGGACCACAACCCTGCATTAAGACCGCCTCGCTAGAACCACGGGTGGGATGCATCGCACCCTCCTTCCAAGCCGCGCCGCCGGGCTCGCCTTCACCGCCGTTGTGGGCGGTGCCGTAGCGCTCGGCGGCGCGGCGGCGCTGGGCAAGCTGGGGGACAAGACCACCGTCATTCGCGAGGAAGTCGAGCCGTCGTCGTCCGCGCCGGCCTCGTTCCAGACGGGTCAACGAGAGTCGATCAACCAGATCTACCGCGCGTCGGCGCCCGGTGTCGTGCACATCGAGACGACGTTGCGCGTGCAGCAGCCGAACGATCCGTTCTTCGGCAATCCCTTCGGGTCGACGACCCAGACAGAGCGCGCGCTCGGCTCGGGCTTCGTCATCGACCGCGCCGGTGACATCGTCACTAACTACCACGTCGTGCACGGCGCGACCTCGATTCAGGTCAGCTTCTCGGATAACGAGCACTACCGCGCGAGGCTGGTCGGCACCGACCCGTCCACGGACATTGCCGTGCTGAAGGTGAACGTCCAGGCGAGCGCGCTGAAGGCGTTGCCGCTCGGGGACTCCGACGCCGTCCGTGTCGGCGACCAGGTGATCGCGATCGGCAATCCGTTCGGGCTCGACCGCTCCGTCACCTCGGGCATCGTCAGCGCGGTGCAGCGGCGGATCGAGGCCCCGAACAACCTCTCGATCGCGCACGTGATTCAGACCGATGCGGCGTTGAACCACGGCAACTCCGGTGGCCCGCTGCTGGACGCCCAGGGCGAAGTCATCGGCGTCAACGCGCAGATCGAGACTGGTGGCACGAGTGAGGGCAACGTCGGCATCGGGTTCGCGATTCCCATCAACACCGTCAAGAACGTCGTCGCGCAGCTGATCAAGCACGGGAAGGTCGAGCATGCGTTCCTCGGGATCGAGGGCAAGACGCTGACGCCGTCGATCGCAAAGCTGTTCCATCTCCCGGTGACGAGCGGCGTGCTCGTCGCGACAGTCCGACCGGACACCGGTGCCGCGCAGGCCGGGGTGAAGGCCGCAACCGACCAGGTCACCGTCGAGGGTGAGAGCTGGCCCGCCGGCGGCGACGTGATCGTCAAGGTCGACGACCAGCCGATCACCACGGTCGAGCGCTTGATCGACCTGATCGCCTCGAAGCAGCCGGGCGACAAGATCTCCATCGAGGTCGTGCGCGGGACCTCGCGCAGGACGATGACCGTCAAGCTTGGACGGCAGCCGTGAACGATCGCCGTCCCGACTGGCCCCGTACCCCTGGGGGCCTGCTTCCGCCGGAGCCGTAGGCCAGCACGGCGTGCGGAAGCGCCGAGCTGAGGGCCCGCCCGCCTGCCCGGGCCCTCAGCTCACTATCTCCTGGGGTCTGACTCCTGCGGGTCAGACCCCAGCTCTTGCTACGCCGCTGCGCGGGGAACGCGCGCGGGCTCAGCACGCGCGCACTCTGCGTGTTGGCGAGTGTTTTCTTCCGTCCGTTTGCCTGCGAATAAGCCTTCGGCCTACGCTCCGGCTCTAAGGGTTTGGGTGTACGGTCCCGGGGTGGGCATCGTCTCTCGCGGCTTTCGCGGTCGCGGGCGCGGGGACGACAGCGGACGTCTTCCGCCCGGCCAGTACCTGACGGACGACTTTCCCGTGCTCTCCGCGGGGCCGACGCCGCACACGCCGATCGACGAGTGGAGCTTCACGATCTCCGGCGGGACCGAGCCCGTGACCTGGAGTTGGAAGGAGTTCCGCGCGCTGCCGTCGGAGACCGTCACCCAGGACATCCACTGCGTCACGAAGTGGTCGAAGTTCGACACCGACTGGGCCGGCGTCTCCGTCGACACGCTCCTCGAGCACGTCGACTACGACCGTGCGTACGCCGTCGCGTACTCGGACGGCGGCTACACGACGAACCTGCCGATCGAGGATCTCACCGGCGGGAAGGCCTGGGTTGCGTTCGGGTACGACGGTGAGCCGCTCGAGCCGGAGCACGGCGGCCCGGCCCGGCTGCTCGTGCCGCACCTGTACTTCTGGAAGAGCGCGAAGTGGGTGCGCGGGCTGCGTCTCCTCGATGAGGACGAGCCGGGGTTCTGGGAGACGAACGGCTACCACAACTACGGCGATCCTTGGCGCGAACAGCGGTACTGGGGCGACTGACCTGGCTCGTTGCGGCGGTCACCGACACGGTGACCGAGACGCCGCGTGTTCGCACCCTCATCTTGGACGTCCCCGCGTTGGTCGGACACCGCGCGGGCCAGCACGTCGACGTGCGCCTGACCTCGGAGGACGGCTACCAGGCCGAGCGGAGCTACTCGATCGCCTCGGCGCCCGGGCAGCCGCTCGCCCTGACGGTCGAACGCCTCGACGACGGCGAGGTCTCGCCGTATCTCGTCGACGACGTCGTGCCCGGTGACAAGTTCGAGCTCCGCGGGCCGATCGGCGGGTACTTCGTCTGGGAGCCCGACGGCGCGACGGAGCCGATCTTCCTCGTCGCCGGCGGGTCGGGGATCGTTCCGCTGATGGCGATGCTGCGCCTGCGCCGCGACGCCGGCTCGACCGTGCCGGCGAAGCTGCTCTACTCGTCGCGGACGATCGATGACGTCATCTATCGCGATGAGCTGCAGCACATCGGCGCCGACGTCGAGCAGACGCTGACGCGTGCGCAGCCTCCGGGCTGGCAGGGCTATGCACGCCGTGTCGACATCCAGCTCCTGCGTGACGTCGCGTTTCCACCGGAAGACAATCCGCGCGTGTTCGTCTGCGGGCCGACGAGCTTCGTCGAGGCGGTGGCCGAGGGTCTCGTCGCGCTCGGGCACCGGCCGGGCCGGATCAGGACCGAGCGCTTCGGAGGCACATGAGATGACGCACGTGGACGGGAACGCAATCGGCGGCCTGCTCAACGACGTTTTCGGACGCGAGGCGACGGACGCCTCAGGCCTTTGCAGCACGTGCGGCGCCGAGAACTTCGTCGGCGCGCTGCTCGTCTACCGTGCCGCGGGCGTCGTCGTCCGCTGTCCCGCATGCGGCGCCGTCCTGATGCGGTTCGTCGAAGGGCACGGCCAGGTCTGGGTCGAGCTAGGCGGCCTGCTCGGCAGCGGCCTTGAGCCCCTCCGCGAAGGTCGGGTACACGTGGTGGACGGCGGCTAGGTCGTCGACGGTCGCGCCGAGCCGTAGCCCGACGGCGAGCGTGCCGACGATGTCGCTCGCCCCACGGCAGACGACGTGCACGCCGAGCACCCGCCGCGTGCGGGCGTCGAACACGATCTTGTAGAGCCCGGCCTCGGCGCCGAAATACTGCGCGCGCGTCACCAGCCGCAGCGGGTGGATGACGACCTCGACCGCGTCGCCGTGCATCTTCGCCTCCGCCTCCGTGAGGCCGATTCCCCCGAGCTCCGGATCCGTGAAGATCGCCGTCGGCAGGACCGAGAAGTCGGCGATGCGTGCCCCCTCGCCGAACATGTCCGCCACCGCGATTCGAGCCTCGTACTGTGCGGTTGGCGTGAACGCCGGGCCGGCCGCGACGTCGCCCGCCGCCCAGATGCCGGCGGCGCTCGTCCGCTGGTGCAGGTCCACGGTGATGCCCGCGCGCGTCGCGTCGACGCCGACCCGCTCGAGACCGAGCGCCTCGACATTCGGCGTCCGGCCGCTGGCAAGCAGCACGTCCGACACGTCGACCGTCTTCCCCTGCAACGTCGCCTCGACGCGATCGCCGTCGCGCGCGAACGCGTGCACCCCCGAGTTGAGGACGACCTCGATGCCTTCCGCCTCCAGCGCGGTCTGCAACGTCATGGCCGCGTCGGCGTCCGACCGCGCAGCGATCTGCGGCCCGTGGTTGACGACCGTGACGCGCGACCCGAACCGCGCGAACATCTGGGCGAACTCGAGGCCCACGGGGCCGCCGCCGACGACGAGCAGCGACTCGGGGACCTCCTCGAGCTCAAGTGCGCCGACGTGGTCGACCCACTCGATCTGGTCGATGCCCGGAACGGCGGGAACAGCTGTCCGGCTGCCGGTCGCGATCAGGATCCGCTCGGCGGTGAGCCGGACGTCGCCGACGGCGACGCTGCATTCGTCCACAAACGTCGCTTCGCCCGCATAGAGGTCGTAGCCGGCTTTCTCGAGCATGTCCATCCAGCTCTCCTGGTCGCGAAGCAGCGACTCCTTCCAGCGCCGCGTCTGGGCGAGATCGAACGACGGCGCGGACACGTCGATGCCGCGCTGGGGTGCGTAGCGGCCGATGTCGTGGAGTAGCTCGGCAGCGAGCAGGTAGGCCTTCGTGGGACGGCACGCGACATTCGGGCACGAACCGCCCCAGCGAGTGCTCTCGACGAGCGCCACGCGAGCGCCGTGCTCGCGTGATGCCATGGCCGCCCCGTCGCGCGCCGCCGAGCCCGCGCCGAGGACGATGAGGTCGTACGTCTCCGTAGTCATGCCCGCGAGCGTACGACGCGGGGCCGGGCGGGCGCGGTGAAACGCGCCCTGCGCCCGATCCGACTGCGGCTGCGGATCGGGCAACCCGACCCCGGGTCCTAGAGTGCCCGATCTGACAGGTTTCTGACGGGTACCCTCAGGCGGGTGGAGCAGGGCGGCATCGAGCTCATCCAGGTCGAGGAGCTTTGGACGGACGACGGGACCTCAGGCCACAGCGGGTGGTTCTGCGTCCGCACCAATCCGTTCCCGTGTCCTGCCGCCGGCTGCGACTTCATAGCCGGCTTCATGACGGCGGCGCACCTGATCCTCGTCTGGGAGCGCCGGGACGATCCGAACCTCCTGCATCACGCGCAGCGCGCGAAGGAAGTCGGCCGCAACCCGCGGATCGAGGAGTACGAGGTCGAGTACGGGCCGAGCGCGTCGTACTACGCCTGGGAGGCCGCAGGCGGCCCCGTCCACGGCGTCCGCGCTCGGTGATCGAAGAACACTTCGGGCGATCGCTCACCGTCGGCGTCGAAGAGGAGCTCTGGATCCTCGACGGCGAGACGCTCGAGCTGACGCCGCGCGTGCAGACGCTGGTCGCAGGCATGGAGGGACGAGAGCTGCCGGGTGTGCTGAAGACGGAGCTGCACGCATCGGTGGTCGAGTTGACGAACAAGGTTGCGGACTCGCCCGACGAGGCCGTCGACCGGATCGCGGATTTGCGCCACGCTGCGGCCGAGGTCGCACATGCGAACGGCCTGACCGTCGCGGCGGCGGGCTCGCACCCGACGAGCCGGCCGGAGGAGCAGGAAATCGTGCCCGACGAGCGGTACCGCGACTTCGTCGCGTACGCCGGCCCGACCGCTCGCCGGCAAGGGGTGAGCGGGTTGCACGTCCACATCGGGATGCCGAGTGCCGACGACTGCTACCGGGTGCTCGAGACGATCCTGCCGTGGCTCCCGCTCGTGCTGGCGCTGTCGGCGAACTCGCCGTACCTCGCCGGCACGGACACCGGTCTGCGCTCGGCGCGCGCGGAGGTGCTCGCGCTCTTACCGCGCGCGGGGGCTCCGCCGGCGCTTCGCTCGTATGCGGAGTGGGAGGCATTCGTCGAGCACATGGTCGCGACCGGCCTCGCGGGCACGCACACGAGTTTCTGGTGGGACGTTCGACCCAATCCCCAGTTCGGCACGTTGGAGATCCGCGCACCCGACCAGCCGACGTCGCTGGAGCGCACCCGTGCGTTCGTTCGCCTGCTGCACGCACTCTGCGCGTGGGGGCTCGATGCTGCGCCGCGGCCGTTCGAGCCCTCCGAGCGGGGCGTGTACGCACAGAATCGCTGGGCCGCAGCGCGATTCGGTCCGCACGGAAAGTTGATTCATCCCGACCGTGCCGAGGCGCTCACCGTTCCGGACTTGCTCGGGGAGCTCCCCGTCACTCCGGAAGGCTTCGACGGACTGTCGTCCGAGGCGGACCGCCAGCTCGAGGTCGGCCAGGCGGCGGGACTGCTCGCGGTCTGCGCAGATCTGGTCGAACGCTCGGTAGCCTGACGCTCGTGCTGCGCGAGGAAAC
>DATFTK010000022.1:0-26440 GCA_035262005.1 Gaiellaceae bacterium
CACGCAGGGACACGTGGTCCTGATCGATCCGACCGCGGCGGGCTACGGCTGGTATCTCGGCGGCAGCCTGGTCGGACGTGTCGACCTTATGACCGTGATCCGACATGAGATCGGACATGCGCTCGGGTTCGAGCATGAGGATGCAAGCGAGCATGCGGTCATGAGCGGGACGATCACGCTGACCGGCCCGGTTGGGTCTGTGTCGGCGAGCGTCGCGGCGCCGGTCTGGTCCGGGCCGTCCGCGACGGACGCCGCGTGGATTGCCTGGCACGCCGACCCTGCGACGATCGGCTGCGCGTCCGGGCGCTGGATCTATCTTGCGAAACCACGGCGTTTTGCAGGGCTTTTCGAGGCGCGGCCGCGTCGCCTCATGCCGAGCAAGAGATAGGACCTACGCTCTCGACGATAGGTCCGGCGGCCCATAGCCGATAGCCGGAAACCTGGATACGCTCCTGGGCGGATGGGGAAGGGGGGCTGGCTGTCGGTTGCAGCAGTTGTCGCGGCGCTGAGCGTCGTCAGTGGCGCACAGGCCGACGACTGGTGGCCCCATCCCGCTGATACGAACTGGGTCTACCAGTGGACCGACAGCGTCTACAACCAGACGCCGACGAAGGAGAAGATCACCGTCAAGGATCAGAGCGGCAAGAACTTCACGCTCTCCTGGACGACCAAGGACGTCAACCCCGACGGCTCGCTGGCGAGCTTCGGCGACATGGCGTTCCAGGACACGACGGCCGGCCTGGTCAACACCGACTGGGCGAGCAATCCGCCGCCGCCTGACTTCCCGATCCTCTGCCCGCAGATCGGCGGCTGCAACAACAGCCTCTCGAGCACGATGTACTACTTCATCTGGGGCTCGCGGAGTCCGGTGCTCGCGCAGCCGCTGCTGAAGGGGACGACGTGGCAGGGCACGGGCGGCGCGCAGAACGACGTGTCGAGCACGTCGACGTACGAAGGTCAGGAAACGGTCAAGGTGCCGGCGTTCCCGGACGGGGTGACCGCCGCAAAGGTCCGCACGGAAGCGACCCAGGCGGGCGCGCTCGGGGACCCCTACGGCAGCGGCGTCCGGACGGTCTGGTGGGTGTACGGCGTCGGCCCGGTGAGGATGGAGTTCCAGCATGCGGGCGGCTCGGACGCGCCGATCACGACCTCGGAGCTCCAGTCGACGACCCTGACGCCGAAGATGCCGCCGACCGACATCAACTACTTCCCGCTGACCAAGGGTTTGAAGCTGAAGTACCGCTGGACGAACACGAAGTGGATCAAGACTCCGTCGATCCAGACTGGGACGATCGACGAGGTCGTCAACAACTCGGCGCGCTTCACGTTCGCGCACGTCAGCGGGCCGATCAAGGTCGCCGGTAGTTACGGCTTCTCGACGCGCACGGACGGCGTCACGAACATCTGGGGCCTGACGAAGGCCGCCACTGCGATCAAGTTCCCGGCGCTCGGGCCGAAGGCGCTTCCGGCCGACAAACGCCGCCACTTCTTCACGCCGTTCGACCTGATGGATTTCGGCTTCAACCCGGTGCTGCCGGCCTACCCTGCGGCGGGAGCGGTGTGGGGCTCGAAGAACCCCAGCCGCGACTTCTCCACCTTCGGCGTCAACGGGTCGTCGAAGATCCTCGGCGTCCAGAAGGTGAAGGTGCCGGGCGGCACCTTCGACGCGCTCGTGATCCGCTCGTCGTTGAGCCAACCCGGCTTCAAGTTCGGCAGCGGGACTCGAACGGCCTGGTTCGCGCCGGACAAGGGCCTCGTGAAGCTCGTCTTCCGTCACGGTGACGGCAGCGTCTCGACAGTCGTCCTGCTGAAGTAGCCGGCGATGCGCCGGTCGCTCGGCCTCGTCCTCCTCGTCGTGCTCGTCGTCAGCGGGTGTGGCTCGTCCGCGAAGGACAAGCGCCGCAATGCCGTCAACGACTACCTCAACCGCGTCGCACAGATCCAGACGCGCTTCACACCGTCGTTCAACGTCGCCAATCAGGCGTATCGCGACTTCGCCCGGGGCAAAGGCGGGCAGAATCAGCTCGCGAAGCTCCGCGGCGCCGAGGTGTCTATCATCGGTGCGCGCGACGCGCTCCAGCAGCTGCATCCCCCCGCCGACGCCCGCAAGCTGCACGGGCAACTTGTCCAGCTGTACAACCTCGACGCTGCGGTCGGGCTCGAGGCGCTCACGCTCCAGCAATTCCTGCCCGCAGTCCGGGGAGTGCTCAGGGACCTCGCGCGCGTGAACACTTCGTACCGGAGGAGCCTCGCGGGGTCGAAGACGGCCGGAGACCAGGCCGACGCGCTCGACAGCTATGCGAATGCCGTCAGCGGCGTCGTCGAGGAGTTCCGGACGATGGCGCCGCCGCCCTCCCTACGGCCGTGGCGGACGTCGCAGATGACCCGCCTGGAGCAGATCTCGGACACCGGGCACCTGCTCGCCAAGGCGCTCCGTGCGGGCGACCGCAATGCCGTCACCGCGCTGATCAAGCGTTTCCGCTTCCTCCTGTCACATCAACCCAGCGTCTCGCAGGCCCAGCACGACGCCGTCAAGGCCTACGACGACCGCCTGGTCGGCATCAACAAGCTCCAGGGGAAGATCCAGGAGGAACATCAACGCTTGCAGAACCTGCTCGGCTGAGGTTCTAATAGCGCAATGCTTCTGCGGGAAGTCGAGTACGCTCGTCCGGCGAGCGTGGAGGAAGCCGTGCGCCTTCTTTCCGAGCGCGACGGCGCCCGGGCCCTCGCCGGCGGGCAGACCCTGATCAACGTGATGAAGGCGCGGGCCGCGTCGCCCGACATGCTCGTCGACCTCAACCGGCTCGACGAGCTGAAGGGCATCGACCTCGCAACCGACGGGACGCTCTCGCTCGGCTCGATGGTCACCTATGCGGAGCTGATCGGCTCCGCAGAGGCGCGCGCACGGCCAATCCTCGGCGAGGTCTGCGCGCAGATCGGCGACGTGCAGGTCCGCAACCGTGGAACCCTCGGCGGCAACGTTTGCTCCAACGATCCGACGAACCACCTGCCCCCGCTGATGGTCGCGCTCGGCGCGACGATGCACATCACCGGGCCGGGCGGCGATCGGACGGTTCCGGCGGACGAGTTCTTCCTGGGCGTCTACCTGACCGCAGCCGGAGCGGGGGAGCTGCTGACGAAGATCACGGTGCCGCCGGGGAAAAGCGACGGCTTCGCGTCGGTGACGATCGGCAAGGACGGGACGTGCATCGTCAACGCGGCGGCATCGGTGAACGGCGGCGTTCGCGTCGCCATCGGCTGTGTCGACGCCGTGCCGGTGCTGCTGAAGGCGGATTCGGTGGACGACGTTCCCGCGGCGGTCCAGAACGCGAAGCTCGAACCACCGTCGGACGTCCACGCGTCCGCCGACTACCGCCGTCGCCTCGCCGAGCTCGCCGCGACCCGTGCGGCAGCTCAGGCGCAGGGGAAGAGCTGATGGACGTCTCCGTCACCGTCAACGGCGAGCGCTACGAGCGAGACGTCGAGCCGCGCAAGCTACTGATTCATTTCCTCCGCGACGACCTCGACCTAACCGGCAGCCACGTCGGCTGCGACACCGGCAACTGCGGCGCCTGCTCCGTCATCGTCGACGGCGTGCTCGTCAAGACCTGCATGATGCTTGCCGTCCAGGCCGACGGCTCGACGATCGAGACGGTCGAGGGGCTTGCGCAGGACGGCGAGCTGAACGGGTTGCAGCAGTCGTTCTCCGACCACCATGCGCTCCAGTGCGGCTACTGCACCCCTGGGATGCTGATGAGCGCGACTGCGCTCCTCCGCCAGAACCCGCACCCGAGCGAGGAGGAGATCCGCACGGGAATCCAAGGCAACATCTGCCGCTGCACGGGCTACGTCAATATCGTCGAGGCGATCAAGGCGGCCGCCGAATGACCGAGACCACAGTCACACCGGAACGACCGCTCGTCGTCGAGGAAGGCGAGACGCGGCCCGGCTTCATCGGGCAGAACATCCCACGCAAGGAGGACAAGCGCCTCGTCCAGGGCGAGGGCGTGTTCTTCGACGACATCAAGCGCCACGAGATGGGCTTCGTCCACTTCGTGCGGTCGCCGTACGCCCACGCGCGCGTCAAGTCCGTCGACGTCTCCAAGGCGCTCGAGCTCGACGGCGTCCACGGGACGCTCACCGGCGACGAGGTGGCGATCTTGACCGACCCGTTCTTCGAGCTGTCGACACCGCCCGGCGCGAACATCAAGGACTACGCGCTCGCCGTCGGCAAAGTGCGTCACGTCGGAGATCCCGTAGCGGCCGTCGTCGCCCGAACGCGCGAGCTCGCACGAGATGCCGCGGAACTGGTCGAGGTCGACTACGAGCCGCTCCCGGTCGTGCTCGACGGCGAGAAGGCACTCGAGGACGAGGTCGTGCTGCACGATGACGCAGGCTCGAACACCGTCTGGTCGGGAGTCTTCGACTGGGGGGACTTCGACGCCGCCCTCGCCGACGCGGACCACGTGATCCGGATCGAGCGCCTCCACTTCGACCGCTTCTCCTCGACGCCGCTCGAGTGCTCGGGCTGCCTCGTCGAGTACAACCGCGGCACCGGCCAGTGGACGATCCACGGCAACCACCAGATGCCCGGCGTCGGCGCGATCTGGATGGCGCCCGCCCTGCGCGTCGGCATCGACAAGCTTCGCTTCGTCAGCCAGGACATCGGCGGCGGTTTCGGCAACAAGATCACACTGCACCCGCAATTCACCGCCTGTTGCCTGCTCGCGCGCAAGCTCAACCGCCCGGTGCAGTGGACCGAGTGGCGCACCGACCAGCACACTGCCAACACCCACGGCAACGAGCGCACCTTCCTCGACATCACCGTACCCGTGAAGGCAGACGGCACCATGCTCGGCTTCTCCGTCAAGGCGATCGACGACTGCGGCGCGTTTCCACGCTACGAGCCGCTCGGCTGCATCATCTGGGCGCAGGTAACGCCGGGTTGCTACCGCTGGCGGAACGTCCGGGTCGACTTCACGCAGGTCTGCACGAACAAGTCGCCGGTCGCGCCCAACCGCGGCTACTCGCGCATGCAGCACCTCTGGCTGACCGAGCGCATCGTCGACATCGTCGCCGGCGAGCTGGGGCTCGATCCCGTCGAGGTGCGCAAGCGGAACTACGTCAAGCGCGAGGAGTTCCCGTACACGACTCCGAACGGGTGCGTCTACGACTCCGGCGACTACGCGCGCTGCCTCGACATCGCGCTCGAGCTGATCGGGTACTCCGGGATCGAGGAGAGGCGTCGTGACGCCGAGTCACGCGGGAAGCTGCTCGGGATCGGCATCGGCTCGACGCTCGACTCGGGCACGAACAACTTCGGCCAGTCGATGATCCTCAACCCGGAGCTGCAGTTCTCCGGCAACAACGAGGTCGCGACCGTCAAGCTCGACATCTTCGGCGAGGTGGTGGTCACCCTCGGAACGGTGCCCCAGGGCCAGGGGCACGAGACGACGACGTCGCAGGTCGTCGCTGACATCCTCGGCTGCACGCCCGACGAGATCAACGTTCGCGCAGGCCACGACAGCTACTGGAACTCGAACGCCGGCTTCTCCGGCACGTACGCGTCGCAGTTCGCCGTCACCGGTCTCGGCGCCGTGAAGGGCGCGGCGGACAAACTGGCCGGCGAGATGAAGCAGCTCGCCGCGGCCGTGTTCGGCGTGACTCCGGACGACATCGAGCTCGCCGAGAGCCAGGCACGCATCAAGGGCAATCCCGAGGCGGCGCTCCCGTTTATGGCGCTCGGCGCGATCCTGAACGCCAACAACGCCGGCCTTCCGGAGGATCTCGACATCTCGCTGAACATCCGCAACGTCTACCGGCCGCCGTTCGAGAAGCCCGACCTCGAGCGGAAGTACGGAAACCTGACGCTCACCTACGCGACGCAGATCCACGCGTGCGTCGTCGAGGTCGATCCCGAGACGGGCGTCTACGAGATCGTCGACTATGCGGCGGTCGACGACTGCGGCGACCGGATCCATCCACAGATCGTCGAAGGCCAGGTGCACGGGGCAACCGCACAGGCGCTCGGCGCGGCGACGCACGAGATCTTCACCTACGACGAGGAGGGGAACCTGCTCACGCCCAACTTCTACGATTACCACGTGCCGCACGCGCTCGACATGCCGCCGGTGAAGACCGGCTACATCGAGTCGACGTCCCCGTTCACGCCGCTCGGCGCGAAAGGGATGGGCGAGGGCGGCGGCGCCGGGATCCACGCGGTCTGCGCCGCGCTCCAGAACGCGCTCGGCAGGCGGGGCGAGGGGCCGATCGTGTGGCGCAGCTGCAACCCGTACCACCGCGTCTGGGAGATGCTGCAGCAGCCCGAGGAATCGCGGAAGCTCGTCTCGGTGGACTCCCGGTGAAGGTCTCGGGCGAGCGGACCTTCGACGCGCCGGTGCCGACGGTGTGGAGCGTCCTCAACGATCCCGCGCAGATGGCGAAGACGATGCCGGGCGTCGAGTCGTTCGACATCCAGGACGACAAACACTGGCGTGCGAACGTCAAGGTGCCGCTCGGCCTCGGCGGGCTGCGCATGTCGATCGACTTCGAGAAGACCGAGGAGCGCGAGCCCGAGTTCGCGAAGCTGCACGCGAAGGGGAACGGCGTCGGCGCGATCATGAACATGGACACGTCCTTCAGCCTGAGCGAGGCCGGCGCGGGCACGAACATGCAGTGGGAGGCCGACGTCCACATCCTCGGCCCGGTCGCGTCGATGGGCCAGCGCGTCCTCCAGCCGATCGTGAACCAGCAGGTGTCCCAGGTGCTGAGCGCTCTGGACAAGCAAGTGCAGGAGGCCAAGTCCTCGTAACGATCCGCCCGGCGGAGCCGGCCGATGTGCCGCGACTCGCCGACCTGCACCGCGAGGCGATGGCGGCGGACATGGCACTCGGGGCCACTCGGGCGTCGGATCTCGAAGCCCTTCACCGGGCAGCCCTCGCCGAGCCTGGGCGCATCGTCCTGGTGGCCGAGGTCGACGGGGAGGTCGTGGGGATGGCACACGTCGCGCCGAGCGGAGCGGCGAACGCGCCACATCGCGCCGAGGTGCAGCGCGTGGCCGTCGCCTCGGCGTCGCGCGGCACCGGGGTCGGCCGCGAGCTGATGGAGGCTGTCGAGGAGATCGCGCTCGCGCGAGGGCTCACCCTGCTCTGGCTGACGACGCACGACGCCAGCGACGCCTGCGCCTTCTACGAGGCGGTCGGCTTCACGAGGCTCGGCGTAATGCCGGACTATTCAGAGCGCCCCGACGGCAGCCTGGCCCCGGCCGCCTTCTACTACAGGGTCCTGAGAGGATCATCCTGATGCCGCCTCTCCGGATCGGCGTGATGCAGCTGACGATGGAGCCGCTCGACGAGATGCTCGAGTCGGCACGCGCGCTGGACCGCGCCGGCATGGACACGATCTGGCTGGCCGAGGCCTACCCCTGGTGGCGGAAGCACGGGATGGAGGCGCGCTCATCGACCGGCGTCGGGGCGCTGATGGCCCACGAGACGGAGCGGCTGACGATCGGCTGGGGGATCATCGCGGCCTCCACCCGGCACCCGGTGCAGGCGGCGATGGATGCACGGGTCGTACAGGAGGCCGCCGGGCCGGGGCGGTTCATCCTCGGGTTCGGGACGTCGAAGATCTTCCTCAACAACACGAAGACGCAGACGACGAAGACGCTCGGGCCGATGCGCGACGCCGTGACGATCGCGCGCGGCGTCCTCTCCGGTGAGCGGTTCGAGTACGACGGAGATACCTGGAGCGCCGACGTTCCGGCGCTGGCGAGTGAGGCGCACGCCCCCCGCGAGGTGCCGCCCGTCTACGTCGCCGCGACGGCGCCGAAGATGCAGGCGCTGGCCGGAGAAATCGCCGACGGCTGCCTGACGCCGTCGATCACGACGCCCGCATTCGTCCGCTATACCCGCGAGAACGTCGGCGCCGAGATCGACGTCGGCTGCACGATCGTCGCCTCGATTCACGAGTCCGACCGTGCTGCGGGTCGCGACGGTGCACGTGAGATCGCCGGCATGTACCTGGCCAACAAGGTGCAGAACATCAAGGGCGCCGCCGACACGCTGCTCGACGTCGCGGGGCTGACGCAGGACGAGATCCGCCCGGTCGCCGAGGCGATGGAGCACGGCGGACGGCTCGCCGCGAAAGCCCAGGTGACAGACGAGATCCTCGACAAGTGTAAGCCGATCGCCGGGACCCCGGCCGACTGCATCGCGGCGATCGAGGAATACCGGGACGCCGGCTGTAGCCACATCATGCTCGAGCTCTGGGGCGACCGGCGACGCGACCAGATCGAGCTTTTCGGCGAGCAGGTTCTGCCGCACTTCCGCCCGTGAAGATCGATCGCGAAAGGCTCGTCGGCACGGCGTCGAGGATGATCGACGTCCACAGCTTCACCGGCGACGAGGAGAACATGGCGCACCTGATGGTGGAGCTCTACGAGGAGCTCGGTCTCCAGGTGCAGTGGCAACAGGTCGAGGAGGGGCGGGCGAATGCGCTCGGGACGTGGCGCGGGGCCGGCGGCGGGACGTCGCTGATGTTCAACGGCCACATGGACACGTCCTACTCCGGTCGCGAGCCGTGGCTCCGAGGCGTGGCCGGCTTCCAGCCCCAGGCCTTCGTCGACGACGGTCGCCTGTACGGGCTCGGGGTCTCGAACATGAAGGGTGCCCTCGCCTGTTACGTCGAGGCTGTGCGCGCCCTGTGCGACGCCGACGTCCGCCTGAAGGGCGACGTCCTCGTCGCCGCCGTGTGCGGCGAGATCGAGAAGACGCAGTACGGAGATGCGCGGGGCCGTGAGTACCGCGGCTATGCCGCCGGCACGCGTCATCTCGTCACGCACGGCGGCGTCGCCGACATGTGCCTGCTCGGGGAACCGACCGAGGGGAAGGTGGTACTCGGTCACTTCGGCGCACTCTGGCTGCGCATCCGCGTGCACGGCAACTTCATCCACACGGCGTTCAGCGAGGGGAAGGGAGACCAGAACTCGATCCTCCGCGCGCACGACCTGCTCGCGGCGGTCCGTGACTGGATCCCGACCTGGGAGAACGACCCGTCGAACGGATACGGCGGCGCGAAAGCGATCGTGAATGTCGGCGCGATCCAGGGTGGTTTCGGCTGGCGCGTCTCGCGCACGCCGCACCACACGGACATCTTCCTCGACGTGCGCGTGCCGCCGACGAAGCCGATGGGCCAGGCACGCCGCGAGGTGCTCGACTTTGTCCGGTCCCTGGCAGAGGCGCATGCCGACTGGGGCGTGGAGGGCGAGGTGTACGTGACGGCGCCCGGCGCGGAGATCGACGAGCACCATCCGATCGTCGCGGCGATCGACGCCGCGCACGCTGGGGTGTTCGGGGCCAAGCCCGAGCGCGACGTCACGCGCTGGTTCAGCGACGCCTCCGCGCTGACGCGCTACGGCGTCCCAACCGTCAACTACGGCACGTCGACCGGGCTGATGGACGTCAAACTGGGCGAGAATCTCGAGATCGAGGGGCTCGTGAAGACGGCAGAGGTGTATGCGCGTGTCGCGATGGAGGTCTGTGGCGTCGTCTGAGTGGACGGCGTTAGGGTTGCCGGCGGTCGCATGAAGCTCGTCACCTTCGACGACGGGAAGATCGGCCGGCTCGACGGCGAGAGGATCATCGAGCTCGACGCCCCGACGATGCGCGAGTACTTCGAGCGCGGCGGTGCCGAGGTCACCGGCGGCGAGCATGCACTCGCCGACGTGAAGCTGCGCGCCCCGATCATCCCGAAGAAGTTCCTCCACACGGCCGGTAACTTCCGCGAGCACGAGGAGGAGTCGAAGCGCGTCGACTGGTCGCACGAGATCGCGCCGTGGATCGTCTTCTTCCAGAACGTCGACGCGATCATCGGCACCGACGAGCCCGTCGTGTATCCCGAGTCCCTCACCAGCGAGCTCGACTACGAGCTCGAGCTCGCCGTGATCGTTTCCAAGCCCGGGAAATGGTTCGGGCCTGAGGAGGCGGCGGACTACATCGGCGGCTACGTCATCTTCAACGACATCACCGCGCGCGACATCCAACGGCGGGAGATGCGCTCCGGCGTCTTCTCCTTCTGCAAGGCGATCGACACGTTCTGTCCACTGGGTCCGTGGATCGTGACGCCGGACGAGATCGGCGACCCGCACGACCTGAAGATGGAGCTCCGCGTCAACGGCGAGCCGCGGCAGGAGTCGTACAGCGGCAACATGTCCGTGACGATCCCTGAGATCCTCGCGCACTATTCGCCGCTCGGGTACTCCGCCGGTGACGTGGTGTCGACGGGGACGGTCAGCGGAGTGGCGGGCTTCAGCGAGGACGCGGCGTCGCTCTACCTCCAGCCGGGCGACGTGATGGAGGCCGAGATCGAGAAGATCGGGATCCTGCGCAACCCCGTCGTCTCCTGGCAGGAAGCACACGGTTGAGCTGGCCGCGCGACGACACGAAGCTCGACCGCGTGCGCACGCTGATGGCGGAGCAGGAGCTCGACGCGCTCGTCGTGCGCGCGCCCGACAACGTCCTCTACCTGACGAACTTCTGGGGGATGAAGGGGTTCGACGCGGCGGTCTTACCGCGTGAGGGGGAGCCGGTCCTGGTCACGATCGAGCCGTCGGCGCAGGACGCCGCAGAGATGGCTTGGACGGAGGATGTCCGCTACGTGCCCGGCTACGACGCGGCCGATCCGCGCCCGCCGGCGCTGCGCTCGCTCGAAACGGCCCGTGAGGCCGCGAAACCGTACGGGCGTGTCGGGGTCGAGCTCACCCTGGGGACGCAGGCGACCGATCGCATGGTCGGCGAGCCGACGACGTACACCAAGGCGTGGTTCGACGCCTTTCCGGACGCAATCGACGGGACGCCGCTGCTGAACGCCGCCCGCGCGATCAAGACCGGACAGGAGCTCGAGCGCATGCGCCTCGCGAACGAAATCGCGGCTGCGGCGATGGAGCATGTCGCGGGCAAGCTCGAGCCGGGAATGAAGGAGAGCGAGGCGGCCGCGCTCTGGCAAGGCTTCGTCCACGGCGAAGGCACCGGCTGGAAGGGCAAGGTCGAGCTCGCGCTCGGCTTCTCGCTCGTGTGGTCGGGGCCGGGGATCCGGACGTTCACCGCTACGGGCCATCGGCCCGTACAGGAGCACGAGCCGACGTTGTTCGAGATCTGGGTCTGCGCGGACGGCTACTGGTGCGACCACACGAAGAACGTCTGTCCGGGGACGCTCGACCCGCGTTACGACGAGCTGCTCGACGCCCTGCTCGCCGTGTACCAGCGCGCGCTCGACCACTGCCGGCCCGGCGCGAGCCTCGCGGAGCTCGACCGGCTGATCCGCAGCGGCATCAACGAGGCCGGCCTCGACGAGCCGACGCATCCGATCGCCCACGGCGTCGGGGCTCGCGCTCACGAGCCGCCGTACGCGCACCAGGCCGCCGGCGGGACGATCGAGCAGGGAATGGTGCTGGCGATCGAGCCCGGCGCCTACTGGGAGGGCGGAGGCGGCCTGCGGGTCGAGGACAACTTCCTGATCACCGCCGACGGCGTCGAGAAGCTCTCGAGCTACCCCGACGACTTCCGGGGTCTGACCCCGAAGGGGTCTGACCCCAGCCTTCGGAGGCGTTGCTCATGACGTTCTGGACCGGCGAGCTCAACGACCCCTACGCCTTCGACGCGGAGATCGGCTTCTACGACACGACTCTGCGCGACGGCGAGCAGACGGTCGGGGTCGTCCTCACGCCGGAGGACAAGCTGGAGCTGGCCCGCGGGCTCGACGCGCTCGGGATCGAGCGGATCGAGTCCGGCTTCCCGCGCGTCTCGCAGGACGACTGGCGCGCCGTCGAGCTGATCCGAGACGCGGGGTTGAACGCCGAGATCTGGGGTTTCTCCCGCGCCGTCGAGACTGATGTGAAGGCGCTGGTCGAGCTCGGGGTGGCGGCGAGCGTGATCGAGTCGCCGATCTCCGACCTGAAGCTCGACGCGCTCGGCGTCGACCGCGAGGCGATGCTCGAGCGAATCGTCTACGCCGTCTCGTTCGCCGCCGAGCAGGGGATCCGTGTCGCGTTCTTCGGCGTCGACGGGACGCGCGCCGACCCTGGCTACTTCGAGACGGTCTACAAGACCGCGGTCGAAGCGGGCGCCGACGAGGTCGCCGTCGTGGACACGTTGGGGATCGCGACGCCGGAAGCAGCGGCCGACCTCGTCGGGCGCACGCACGAGTGGCTTGGTGGCGACCATCCGGTGCACTTCCACGGACACAACGACTTCGGCCTCGCCACCGCGGCCGCCGTCGCGGCAGCTCGCGCCGGTGCGCGCTGGATCCAGGGGACGGTCAACGGAATGGGCGAGCGCGCCGGGAACGCGAACCTCCCGGAGATCGCGCTCGCGCTGGCCGGGCTCTACGGCGTCGAAACGAGCCTCCGTCTCGATGGTGTGCGCGCGTTCGCCGAGCGGCTGCAGGCGTTGTCCGGATACGAGCTCGAGCCATACAAGCCGCTCGTCGGCGACAACCTGTTCCGCCGCGAGTCGGGTGCGGTCGCGAGCCAGTTCCACGACCCGCAGGCGATCGAGCCGTACTCGTCCGACGTCGTCGCCGCACGGCGGTCGATCGTCCTCGGCAAGAAGAGCGGCATCGACTCGATCCGGATCAAGGCTGAGGAGCTCGGGCTCGAGCTCGACGACGACGCAGAACGCCGGCTGCTCGCGCAGGTGAAGGAGCTGGGGACGAGGAAGCGCGACGTCGTCACGGACGACGAGTTCCGCGAGCTCGCGCGTGGCTGAGCACGACGCCGTCGTCGTCGGCAGCGGCATCAACTCTCTCGCGTGCGCAGCGCTGCTCGCGCGCGGCGGGTGGGACGTGTGCGTCCTCGAGCGCGAAGCGGAGCTAGGCGGCGCGATCAAGACGGCCGAGCTCACGGAGCCCGGGTATCTCCACGACGTCTTCAGTGCCTGGCACCCGCTGTGGGTCGGCGGCCCTGCGTACGCCGAGCTCGCCGACGAGCTGGCGGCGCGCGGGCTCGAATACCTCAACACAGAGCTCCCGACCGCGACCGCGTTCCCGGACGGCGGCGCCGCGTTTCTGACGACGAGCGGCGACGCCAACGCCGCCGACCACGGAGCGGCCTGGACCGAGTCGATGGCCGAGGTCGGGGCGAACGCCGAGCTCGTCTTCGGCGTCCTCGGCACCGAGCTGTGGTCCTCGGCCGGCGCCGGGCTCGCCGTGAAGGCGTACCGCCGGCTCGGACGGCGCGGCCTCGCGGCGTTCGGCGGCGAGGTCGTGCAGACGAGCCGCGACTGGCTCACCGCGACGTTCGAGTCGGAGCGGACGCACGGGCTGCTCGCGCCGTGGGTGCTGCACACGGGGCTCGGTCCCGACGCGGCGACGTCTGGGTTCATGAACCGCGTGATCGCCTTCGCGATCGAGGCGGGCGGGATGCCGATACCCCGCGGCGGCGGCGCGCGCCTCGTCGACGCCCTCGTTCGCCTGGTCGAGGACAACGGAGGATTGTGTTACACGGGCACCGACGTCGAGCGCGTGCTCGTCGCCGACGGCCGCGCGAACGGCGTGCGCACGACCGGCGGCGACGTCTTCGCGGCGCGGCGCGCGGTGGTCTGCAACGTGACGCCGACGCAGCTCTACGGACGGCTGCTCGAGGTCGACGGCGACGTCGCCGCTGCCGGACGGCGGTTCCGCTACGGACGATCGGAGATGCAGATCCACTACGCGCTCTCGGAGCCACCGCGCTGGGACGGCGACGAGCGGCTGGCGCGGGCGGCGATCGTGCATCTCACGCCCGGGCTCGACGGCGTGTCGCGCGCCGTCAACGAAGCCGAGCGAGGCCTGTTGCCCGCTGAGGCGACCGTGGTCGTCGGACAGCCGCTGACGATGGACCCGTCGCGTGCGCCGGAAGGAGCCGGCCTGCTGTGGATCCAGCTGCAGGAGCTCCCCTGGCACGTCAAAGGCGACGCGGCCGGCGAGCTCGACACCGGCGGCGGCGGGTGGACCGAGTCGCTGCGCGAACGCTACGCGGACCGGATCCAGCAGCGCATCGCGCGTCACGTTCCGAATCTCGAGTCGGCCATGCGCAAGCGCGTCGTCCTCTCGCCTCCGGACCTGGAGGCGGCGAACATCAACCTTCAGCACGGCGACCCGTACTCCGGCTCGCTCGCCCTCGACCAGAACTTCCTCTGGCGCCCGTTTGCGCAGCAGCCGGGCCACTCGACCCCGGTGCGCAATCTCTTCCAAATCGGCGCGAGCACCTGGCCGGGGCCGGGTCTCGGCGGGGGATCGGGTACCCTCGTTGCGCGGCAGCTGCTCAAGCGTAGAATCCCTGCATCCGGCCACCTTTTTCGATCTCTCAAATCACGACGCTGACGTCGTCGTTCGCCGACGACGTGCGTGCGTACGCCGCTGCCCGAGCCGACGGGATCGGGATCTGGGAGCTGAAGCTCGAGGACGACAACGCGGCGCTGGAAGCGCTCGACGAGTCAGGGCTCGGGCGCGCAGCCGCCGTCCCGGCGATTCCGTCGATCCTGCCGCTGCCGCTGATGGAGGGCCCAGAGGACCCTCGAGAGCGGATCGACGCGATCTGCGCGTCGGTGCACCGGCTGGCGAAGTTTCGCCCGAGCGGGATCGTCTGCCTCACGGGGCCGGGCGAGGACCGTGACACGATCGTCGACGGCCTGCGGACGATCGGCGACGAGGCGGTGCGCGCCGGAGTTCGGATCGGGCTCGAGCCGATCAACGAGGTCGGCGGCGAGGACTGGACGACGATCTCGTCGCTCGGACAGGCGGCGGAGCTGCTCGACGAGGCCGACCATCCGGCGCTCGGGATCCAATTCGACACGTGGCATGTCTGGAACACGCCAAATGTCCTCGGCGAGATCGCCGAGCACGCCGATCGGTTCGTCGGCGTGCACGTGGCCGACTGGCGCGACCCGACCCGGAAGTGGTGCGATCGCGTGCTCCCGGGGGAGGGCGCGGCCGACCTGCCGGCGCTGCTCGGCGCGCTCGAGGCCGCCGGGTGGGACGGCTTCTACGACATCGAGATCTTTTCCGACAACGGCGCGTTTGGGGACGCGTGGCCGGATTCGTTGTGGGACGTGCCGGCCGACGAGCTGGCACGCCGGGCAAAGGCGTCCTTCGACCGCGCATGGGAGGCGCGAAACCGAACCGAGGTTGACCAGGTATCGCCCGGTGCCGTGTAATCCACTGGCTGCGCAAACCCAAGAGGAGGAGTAGATGAGAGGTCGAGGGAGGTTGGCGGTCGCGGCTGCGGCAGTGCTCGCGCTCGCCCTGATCGGCAGCGCGCTGGCAGCGAACAGCGGGCGCAGTGCGAAGGCGCCCATCATCATCGGCTGGGCATTCGACGGCTCGGGCGACATGGCGCCGTTCGACGGTCCCGCGCTTGCCGCCGCCAAGCTCGAAGTGAACAAGCTCAACGCGAAGGGCGGCGTCAACGGGAGGAAGCTCCAGATCCTCACGTGCGACACGCAGGGCAACAAGGCTGACGTCGCCAAGGCCTGCGCGCTGCGGCTGCTCAGCCAGAAGGCCGCGGTCCTGTTCGTCACCTGCGACGTCGAGCTGGCCGCTCCGGTCGTCACGACCGCGATCGACCGCGGCGTCCTGGCGATCGCTCCGTGCATCGGCACCGACCAGATGGGACCGAAGCGCTATGGCACGAAGGGCCGCCTGGCCTTCAGCTTCGGCAACGTCGCCCAGGACGAAGGCTCGGCGATGGCGCAGTACGCGTGGAGCCGAGGCTGGCGGAAGGCGGATCTCGCCACCGACACGGTAATCATCTACTTCCGCAACGTCGTCCAGGCCTTCGAGGCCCGCTGGAAGCAGCTCGGCGGCAAGATCGTCGCTTCCGAGACCTATCAGTCGCTCGGAGGCAACAACGTCCAGAACGCCGTCAGCCGCCTGAACGGTGAGAAGGCGGACGTGATCGTCACCTCCACGGCCGGGGCGTTCGGCGCGCTGTCGACGCTGGTGACCGGCCTGCGCTCGCTCGGGAACAACACGCCGATCCTCAACTCGTGGGCCGGTGACGGCACCTACTGGCTGCCGGCGAACCCGAAGGTGACCAACTACTGGTTCGTCACGTTCGCCTCGTCGTTCGGCGACGATCCGGTGAAGGCCGTCAACACGCTCGCAAAGCAAGTGAAGGCGGCCACCGGCGGCTTCATCACGGGGCCGTCGGCGATCGACGGGCTCGTGACCGCGATCAAGCGCGCGCACGGCTCGACGAAGGGGATCGTGCTCGCAAAGGTGATGGAGAAGTTCCGCAAGGTGCCGACCATCTCAGGCGACGTCAGCTTCTCGAAGAAGCTGCACACCGTTTTCGGCCGCCGCTATCGCGTGATCCGGATCCAGAACAACGTGCCGAAGGTCGTCGGCACGGTCGTCGCCAAGGTCGTACCGAAGATCTGAGCGACGAACGGCAACCGCGGAGGCCCGGTGCGACGCTCCGGGCCTCCGCCGTTTCTCGGTCCTTCGAGGGCGTCCATGCGCTGCGGGATGTCACCCTCGAGCTTCGCCGCGGCGAGATCGTCGGCCTGATCGGCCCGAACGGCGCCGGCAAGTCGACGCTCGTGAACATCGTCAGCGGCTTCGACCGCCCGTCGAGCGGCAGCGTCGAGCTCGAGGGGCGTGACGTCACCCGCTGGCGGCCGAATCGCCGCGGCCGTGCGGGTCTGGCGCGGACCTTTCAGCACAGTCACGCCTTTCGCGATCTGTCGGTGCGCGAGAACGTGGAGGTCGCGGCGCTCGGAGCCGGAGCGTCATCCACCCAGGCTCGCGCCCGCGCAGACGAGCTGCTCGATGCCCTGGGCCTCTCCGCCCAAGCCGACACGTCCGCGTCGGCGCTCGCTCAGGGCGACGAGCGCCGCCTCGGCGTTGCGCGGGCGCTCGCGACGGATCCGCGGTTTGTCCTGCTCGACGAGCCGGCGGCGGGGCTGCCCGAGGCCGAGCTACCGGCGTTCTCAGAGGTCGTGCGGGAACTGCGCGACGGCCGGGAGGCGGGCGTGCTGCTGATCGACCACAACATGGGCTTGATCATGGAGATCTGCGACCGCATCCACGTCCTCGACCAGGGCAGGACGCTCGCGGAAGGCACGCCCGTGGACATCCGGGCGAATCTCGACGTCGCGGCTGCCTATCTCGGCGAGAGCGCGGTGGCGGAGTGACACCTGCGCTCGAGCTCGACGGGCTCGAGGTGCGGTACGGGGCCGTCCACGCCGTCCGGGGCATTTCGCTGGCGGTCGATCGTGGCGAGATCGTCGGTCTGATCGGCCCGAACGGCGCCGGCAAGTCGTCCACCTTGCATGCCGTCATGGGCGCGGTGTCCGTCGCCGCCGGCGACGTGAGGCTCGACGGCCGCACGCTCGTCGGCCGCCGCCCGGAGGATGTTGCTCGTGCCGGCGTCGCGCTCGTTCCCGAAGGACGGAGGATCTTCGCGGAGCTGACGGTCGAGGAGAATCTTCGGCTCGGCGGCGCGAGCGGGAGGAACGGCAACCTCACCGCCGCCTACGAGCTCTTCCCGGCCGTCTACGAAGCGAGGAAACGGCACGCAGGCGCACTCTCCGGCGGACAGCAGCAACAGCTCGCGATCGCACGCGCACTCGTCGCGGATCCTCAGGTGCTGCTGCTGGACGAGCCGTCGCTCGGGCTCGCGCCGCAGGTTGTCGACGTCGTGTTCGAAGCGCTGCAGGAGATCCGTTCCTCCGGCCTCGCGATCTTGCTCGTCGAGCAGCGCGCGCAGCGCACCGTCGCGCTCGCGGATCGTTCCCATGTGCTCGCCAACGGCCGCCTCCGCCTGACGCTCGGGCCGCAGGAAGCCGGCGACACCGACGCGCTCGTCGCCGCGTACTTCGCATGACGCTCGCGACCTTCCTCGGTGCCGACTGGCAGACGCTCGCCGACGCATTCGGCCTGGGCGGCATCTACGCGCTGATGGCCGTCGGTATCGGCCTCGTCTTCGGCGTCTTGCGCCTGATCAACTTCGCGTACGGCCAGCTCGTCATGGCCGGCGCGTACTCGCTCGCGTTCGCCTACGAACGCGGCTGGCCGGTCTGGGTCGGGATCCTCCTGTGCTTCGGCGTCGTCGTTGCACTGTCGATCGCGATGGACTGGGTCGTCTTCCGCCCGCTGCGCACGCAGTCGCCGGCGGTGATGCTCGTCGCGACGTTTGCGATTGCCTTTCTGCTCCAGAGCATCGCGCTGCTCTGGTTCGGGTCGCTCGGGAAGATCGCCGCGTCGCTGTCGTCGCTGAACCAGCCGTGGACGATCGGCGGCGTCGACGTCCGCAAGATCTCGATCGTCTCGGCGGCGGTCGCCGCCGGCTGCCTGATCGTGCTCGTGCTGCTGCTCGGCCGGACGGCGGTCGGCCTCCAGATGCGCGCTGCGGCGCTCGACTTCCGCACCGCTCGGCTGCTCGGCGTGCGCGCGAATCGCGTCATCGGATCGGCGGTGCTGCTCTCCGGCCTCCTGGCCGCAACAGTCGCCGTTCTGATGACGGTGCAGACACCGCTCGTAACACCCGACTTCGCGTTGCGCGACACGATCCTCGTGTTAGCCGGGGTCGTCCTGGGTGGGATGAACCGCCTCGTCTCGGCGACGCTGGGCGGCTTCGCGATCGGGTTCGCCGCCGGCTTCCTCGGAGGGGCGCTGCCGACCAATCAGAGCCAGTACCTGCCGTCCTTCCTGTTCGCGGCGGTGATTCTCGTGCTGCTGGTCCGCCCGGCGGGTCTCTTCACCCGCGGCAGCCAGCAGGCGGTCGAGCGCGTATGAGGCAAGCACGCGCTGCATTCGAGCTCGCTGCGCCGGCCGCCCTCGTCGTCGCCGCCGGCCTGCTCGGAACGCTGGTGTCCACATCCACGCAGACGTATTTCGTCAGCACGCTCGTCAACGTCACGATCGTCGTTGCGCTCTACGTCTTCATCGGCAACTCCGGCGTCCTGTCCTTCGGGCACATCAGCTTCGTCGCGGTCGGTGCGTGGGCGGCCGGGGTGCTCGCGATCCCGCTGGCCGAGAAGCCGGCGATCATGCCGCACCTCTTCGGCTTCCTGCGCGACACGACTGTCGGCAACGTGCCGTCGATCGCGATCGCAGCCGCTGTTGGTGCGGCCTACGCACTCGTCGTCGGACTGCCGTTGATGCGCCTGTCCGGGCTCGCGGCTGGCATCGCGACGCTCGGCGTGCTCGAGATCACCCACAACGTCCTCCGTTACTGGGAGAAGATCGGCCCGGGCGTGACGACGTTCTCGGCAGTGCCCGAGACGACGGGGCTGTTCCAGGCGTCCGTCGGCGCGCTGATCGCCGTCGTCGTGGCGTTCGCATACCAGCGGAGCCGCTTCGGCCGACTGCTGCGCGCGACACGCGAGGACGCTGCGGCGGCTCGCGCAGTCGGCGTCTCGATCTACGTCCAGCGGCTCGTCGCGTTCACGCTCTCGGGCGCTCTGGCCGGGCTAGCAGGCGGCCTGTACGTCCACGAGCTCCCGATCACGACCGAGCTCGTCTATCTCGACTTGACGTTCATCACCCTTGCGATGCTCGTCATCGGCGGCGCGACGAGCCTGTGGGGCGCTGTCGTCGGGGCGCTCGCGGTCAGTGCGGTCGACTCGTTCCTCGCGGAGGCCGAGAACGGCGTCAAGGTCTTCGGCTGGACGATCGACCTTCCGGCGGGCACGCGCATCGTCGTCGTCGGCGCGCTGATGGCCCTCGTCCTGATCCTCAAGCCGTCGGGCTTGACCGGCGGCCGCGAGGCGCCGCTACCGCGCGCTTTGATCCGGGGCGTTCTGACAAAGTTCTCGGTGTGACGGGGTCTCCACTCGAGCGCCTCCTGGTGCGCCTCGCGGAGGTCAGCGACCTGACCAAGGCCGCGACCCTGCTCTTCTGGGACCAGCGCGTGAAGATGCCTCCCGGCGGTTCCGAGGCACGCGCCGAGGCGCTCGCCACCGTCAGCCGGTTCGCGCAGGAGCGCTTCATCGACGACGAGGTCGGCCGGCTCCTCGAGGAGCTCCGCGGGCTCGAGGAGAGCTCCGACTACGCCTCCTTCGAGGCGAGTCTCGTACGGACGACACGCCGCCAGTACGAGAAGGCGGCACGGGTCGCGCCGGAGCTCGTCGGCGAGATGCGCCGTGCAGCCGCGCTCGGGCTCGCCGCGTGGGGGCCGGCCAGGGAGCAGTCGGAGTTCGAGCAGCTGCGGCCGCAGCTCGAGACGCTGCTCGAGCTTCGCCATCAGTACGTGGAGTGCTTCCCGCAGCCCGAGGAGACCTACGACGTCCTGCTGGACGACTACGAGCCGCTGATGAAGACCGCCGAGGTCCGGGAGGTCTTCGCGGAGCTGAAACAGGAGCTCGTGCCGCTGATCGAGGAGATCCGCGCGGGCGGCGACGTGGACGACTCCTTCCTCGACGCCGAGTTCGATCCGGAGACGCAGCGCCGCCTCGCGCTCGAGATCCTGCGCGCCTTTGGCTACAGCGATGACGAGTGGCGGTTGGACGAGACGGCGCATCCCTTCATGACGACGCCCGGCGCCGGCGACATCAGGCTGACGACGAACTTCCGCCCGAACGACCTGACGGCGCTGTTCGCGACGATGCACGAGTTCGGCCACGGCGTGTACGAGTGGGGCGTCGACCGGTCGTTCGCGCGCACACCCCTGCACGCCGGCGTCTCGCTCGCCGTGCACGAGTCCCAGAGCCGTACGTGGGAGAACCTCGTCGGGCGAAGCCGCGGCTTTTGGCGCTGGTTCTACCCCCGCCTGCAGGAGGAGTTCTCGGCGCAGCTCGGCTCGGTCGACGAGGAGTCGTTCTACCGCGCTGCGAACAAGGTGCAGCCGTCGCTCATTCGCATCGACGCCGACGAAGCCACGTACAACCTCCACATCATCCTGCGCTTCGAGCTCGAGCAGGACCTGATCGAGGGACGGCTGGGCGTCGCCGACCTGCCCGGCGCATGGAATGCGCGAATGGAGGAATACCTGGGCGTCGAGGTGCCCGATGACGCACGCGGTGTCCTGCAGGACATGCACTGGGCCGGTGGCTCGCTTGGGTACTTCCCCACCTATGCGCTCGGCAACGTCATCTCCGTGCAGATCTGGGAGCGCGCGCTCGAGGATCTCGGCGACCTCGACGAGCGGTTCGAGCGCGGCTCGTTCGGCGACCTCCGCGAGTGGCTTCACGAGCATCTGTACGTGCTCGGTGCGAAGTTCACGCCGCAGGAGACGATCGAGCGCGTGACCGGGAGTCGCATCGACGCGAAGCCCTACCTGCGCTATCTGCGCCGCAAGCTCGCTCCGCAGCTGGCGTGAGCCTCGCGCTCCTGAAGGAGAGGCTCGGCGAGATCGCCGACCTGCAGCATGCGGAGTCGCTGGCCGACTGGGACTCGCGGACGTTCATGCCTCCTGCCGGTGCCGAGGCACGTGCCGACATCGTGGCGACTCTGACCCGCATCTCCCACGAGCGCTTCGTCGCTGACGAGGTCGGTCAGCTGCTGGACGAGCTCGAGGGGACCGACGACGAGACCGACGCGGCGCTCGTCCGCCTGACGCGCCGCGACTGGGAGCGTGCGAGCCGCGTCCCCGGCGAGCTCGCGGCGGAGCTGGCACACGCCGCCGGCGTCGCAGTCGCAGCGTGGGACAGGGCGAAGGCCGCGTCCGACTTCGCGTCGTTCGTCCCGTATCTCGAGCGACAGCTCGAGCTCAAGCGCCGCTACGTCGCGTGTTTCCCGGAGACGCCCGTCGCGTACGACGTTCTGCTCGACGACTACGAGGAGGGCTTGACGACGGCCGAGGTGCAGCGCGTCTTCGACCGGCTCAAGGAGGCGCTGCTGCCTCTGATCGCCGCCCATGCCGGCCGCGCGCCCGAGCTGGAGGGGCCGTTTCCGGTCGAGCGGCAGCGCGAGGCGAACCAGCGGGTGCTGGAGGCATTCGGCTACGACCCGGCGAGATGGCGCCTTGACGAGACGCCGCATCCGTTCGCATCGAAGCCGGGCCTGGATGACATCCGGCTGACGACGCACACCGATGAACGCGAGCTGACCTCGCTGTTCTCGACCATGCACGAGTTCGGCCATGGCATCTACGAGTTCGAGATCGACACTCGGCTCGCCCGCACACCGCTGGGCCACGGGACGTCGAGCGCGATCCACGAGTCTCAGAGCCGCACCTGGGAGAATCTTGTCGGCCGCAGCCAGGGCTTCTGGCGCTGGTTCTACCCACAGCTGCAGCCGCTGTTCCCGGACGCGCTCGGCGGGATGGACGAGGAGACCTTCGTCCGGGCGGTCAGCGCGATTCGGCCCGGGCTGATCCGCGGAGACGCCGACGAGGTCACGTACGGCCTGCACATCATCCTCCGTTTCGAGCTCGAGCAGGAGCTGCTGTCCGGGACGCTTGCGATCCGTGACCTGCCGGAAGTCTGGAATGCGCGCATGCACGAGTACCTCGGCGTGGACGTTCCCGACGACGCGCACGGAGTGCTGCAGGACATGCACTGGCCGGTCGGCCTCTTCGGCTACTTCCCGACGTATCAGCTCGGCAACGTCATCTCCGTCCAGATCTGGGAGGTCGCGCAGCGCGAGCTCGGCGACCTGGAGGAGCAGTTCGCGCATGGGGAGTTCTCGCAGCTGCGCGAGTGGCTGAGTGAGCACGTCTACCGCCACGGCAGCATCTATCCGCCGCGCGAGCTGCTCCGGCTGATCACGGGCTCCGATCTCGACCCTGAGCCCTACCTCCAGTACCTCCAGACGAAGTTCGCGTGAGGGTCTGCGTCGTCGGCGCCGGCTCGATCGGCAGCCTCTTCGCCGCGCACCTCGCGACGGTCGAGGATGTGCTCGTGCTCACGCGACGCGACGACCACGCTCGCGCGCTGAACGAGCACGGGCTGCACGTGAGCGGCCGGCACGACTTCACAGCGCGCGTGACCGCTGCGTCGGATCCTCGTGACCTGCCGGAATTCGACCTCGGCATCGTCGCGACGAAGGCGAACGGCGTCGAGCAGGCGGCCGAGTCGCTCGGCGGCAGGTTCCCGGGCGCGACGATCATGACCGTCCAGAACGGGCTCGGCGCCGAGGAGATCGTGCGCGAGCACGGTGACTGGCCGCTGATCTCGGGCGTGACGTTCATGAGCGGGACGAAGCACTCGGACACGCATGTCGAGTACATCCTCGACACGCCGACGTGGATCGGCCCGTACGGCCAGACGCCGTTCGAGCGGGTCGGGGAGGTGGCGCAGCTGCTCGTCGACTCGGGGCTCAAGGCCGAAGCGCTCCCCGATCTGCTGCCGGCGCAGTGGTCGAAGCTCATCTTCAACGCCACCGTCAACGGCGTCGCCGCGCTCACCGGGCTGCCCCATGACCCGCATTTCGCGGCCGAGGAGGATGTCGGCGACCTCGGCCATCTCGTCCACGAGCTCGTCGACGAGGGGAAGCGGGTTGCGGCTGCGGCGGGAGTCGAGCTGCACGACGATCCCTGGGAGATGAACGTGCTCGCGACAAGACGTGGCAGCGCCCACTACCCGTCGATGCTGGAGGACGTCGAGGCGCGGCGCCCGACCGAGGTCGAGCTGATCAACGGGGCGCTCGTGCGCGAGGCCTTGCGGCACGGGGTGGACGCCCCGCTGCAGACCGCGGTGTACCAGCTCGTCAAGGCGCGGGAGGCGTCGTACTCGTGAGAGTCTGCGTGGTCGGCACGGGTGCTGTGGGGTCGCTCTTCGCGGCGAACCTCGCTCAGCTCGACGACACGGAGGTTTGGGCGTACGACCTCGCGCGGGAGCACGTCGACGCGATCAACCGAGACGGTCTCCGTCTGAGCGGCGCCGGAGAGGTCGTCGGCCGCCCGCGCGCGACGGCGGACGCGGAGGAGCTTCCGCCCTGCGACTTCGGGATCGTCGCGACCAAGGCGATGCACACGTCCGCGGCGATCGCCGCGACGGCACACGCGTTTGCCGACGGATGCGTCGCCACCGTGCAGAACGGGCTCGGCAACGAGGAAGCAATAGCGGAGCACGTTGAGCACGTCATCCGCGGCACGACGTTTCCGGCCGGCAAGATCATCGCGCCCGGTCACGTGCAATGGGACGTCAAAGGGGACACCACCTTCGGTCCCTTCGAGCCGAAGCCGGCGCCGATGGAAGCGGTCGAGCGGCTCGCCGACGTGTGCACGCGCGGCGGCATGCCGACGCAGGCAGTCGAGGACGCACGCGGGCCGCAGTGGCGCAAGGTGATCTTCAACGCTTCGACCAACCCGATCGGAGCTTTGACGGGCCTCACTCACGGGCGCGTGTGCGAGAACCCACCGCTGCGAGCGCTCGTCAGCGCGCTCGTCGACGAGGGAAAGGCTGTCGCGGCGGCGCAGGGGATCGTGCTCGACGCGGATCCCGAGGAGCTGATCGACCACGCCGCCAGGCCGGATGTCGCCTACGACCACAGGGCGTCGATGCTGCAGGACGTCGAGGCGCGCCGACCGACCGAGATCGACTATCTCAACGGCGGCATCGTGCGTTTCGGTCAGGAGTACGGGGTGCCGACACCCCACAACGGCGCCATCTGGGCGCTCGTGAGAGGCTTGGAGCGGTCATGGTGAGCACGGCAGAGATCGAGCGCCGCTACGCGACGGTGCGCGAGGCGATGGACGAGCACGGCGTCGACGCTGTCGTCGTGTGCGGCACGGAGTACACGGGGTTCGAGGGCGCGGTGACGTACCTCTCCGGGTTCGTCATCGTCCACCGCTACGCGTACGTGCTGTTGCCGCGTGAGGGCGAGCCGTCGATCGTCTTTCCTGCCGAGGCGCGCTACGTCGGCGAGCACGGGACGTCGTGGATCGCCGAGCAGGTGTTCGCCGAGCGGCCCGGAGAGTGGCTCGCGGAGCGGCTGGCCGGGAAGCGGGTGGGCGTCTACGGGCTCGACTACGTGCTGACCGTCCGGGACTTCGCAGCCCTGAGCGACAAGGTCGACACCGTACCGTTCGACGTGGAGTTCGACCTGTCCCGCGCGGTGAAGAGCCACGAGGAGCTCGACTCGGTCCGCGATTCCGTTCGGATCAACACGCAGGGGTTCCACCTGTTCGCAGAGGCGTATGCGGCCGGGAAGTCGGCGGCCGAGGTACTGGCGCCTGCGGAGGAGTACTTCGTCGCCGAAGGGTGCGGGCGACTGACCATGAACATGGTGCTCGTCGGCGCCGAGTTCGCGATCGCGCGGAGCGACACGAAACTCGGCGAGTTCTGCATTCCGTCGCTCGAGATCGCGGGCCCGGGCGGACATTGGGTGGAAGTGTCGCGTGCCCTAGGGGCCCCAAATGAGGAGGTGAGCCGGATGGTCGAGGCGTACGAGGAGTACTTCGAGGCGGCCAGGTCGGCCCTGCGCCCCGGCGCGACCGCGCACGACGCGCACCGCGCCGTGTCGAAGGGCTTCACCGACCGGGGCTACCACCTCGGGCACGTGACTGGACATTCGATCGGAATGACGATGATCGAGCACCCGAAGATCGGCGAGGGCGTCGACACGGAACTCGAGGAGAACATGGTGTTCTCGATGCATCCGCACGCAATCGCCGACAACGGGACCGACTGTCTCTACATGCAGGACACGTGGCTCGTCACGCCTGACGGCGGCGAGCCGCTCGCCGGCTTGCCGATGAAGGTCTATTGATGAAGGTCTTCAACCTCAACGGCGACGAGTGGGACCGCACCGAGGAGCGGGAAGGCTGGCGGAGCAAGGACGCGTGGGTCGGTCATCACATCGGGTCGGAGCTGATCGGCGGGAGCATGTACGAGCTCGAGCCAGGCGACCGGCTCTGGCCGTACCACACGCACCATGCGAACGAGGAGTGGGTGATCGTCGTGCGCGGCCAGCCGACGCTGCGCACGCACGAGGGCGAGCAGCAGCTTCGCGAAGGAGACGTCGTTGCGTTCCCGCGCGGAAAGGAAGGCGCGCACCAGATCAGGAACGACACCGATGCTCCGATCCGCGTGCTGATGCTGTCGTCGACGATCAAGCCGGACATCGTCGAGTACCTGGACACCGGCAAGATCGGCGCGCGCAGCGTCGCCGGCGAGCGCATCATGCTCGCCCGGCCGGGCCCCGAACTCGAGTACTGGGAAGGCGAAGATTGACGAGCGAAAGCTTCGCTTTCGCTCGTCGGGGACGATCGCCGCTTCGCGGGGAACGTGCGCGGGCGTAGCCCGCGCACTCCTTGTCGATTGGCGTTTGGTGCGAACCGTCCGCGGGCCGGTGGCCTCCGGCCAGCGGCGCGCGGATCAGGTCGCCTCCGGCTAAGCGGGCTGCGCCTGGCTTAGCCTCCGGCTTCCGTCGTGGCGTCGCTCGCGCCTGTCAGGCAACTTCGGCGTGGATGCGCCCGCTGGACTGCCTGAGCCGGCCGCCGTCGCGGCCTGCGCGGACGGCCATGATCTCGGCCAGCATCGACACGGCAGTCTCGGCCGGCGTGTGCGCGCCGATGTCG
>DATFTK010000023.1:0-15505 GCA_035262005.1 Gaiellaceae bacterium
CCGCGCACCGGATGTCCGTCGACCGAGATGACGCGCCAGTACACGAGATACCAGCCCTCGCCCAGACGCTTCAGCGGGACGACGAGCGTCTTCGCGTTCGTCGCCGACCGCTCGGGGGCGCCCGTCGTCTGCTGCTGCCCAGCCGCGTTCGTCACCGAGATTGCCGCGAAACGCGGCTCGACTGCTTCGGTGTACGTCAGCTGCACCTGGGGCGGTGGACTGTTGAGCACGACGTTTGCCTGCGGCACCGTGTGGACCAGCCCGGCGTGCGCCCAGGCGGCCGCCGGCAGCGCGAGCGCCGCGACGGCCGCGCTGAGCATGACCCGGAGCCTCACGCGAGCGAGCGCCTTCCGCCGCCTGCGAACAGGCCGATGAACGCAACGAGAAGCGCGAAAACGGCGACGACGAGGGCGATGATCGCGAGCGTGTTGCTCCCACCGCCGAACGAGGACTTGAACTCGACCTGCGGCGCGGGCGTGTCGGACGACTCCGGCCCGGTCCAGTCGACGACGCTTCCGTCGGAGTACGTCTGGCGAACCTCGAACGAGTACGTCTTCTCCGAGTCGGCGGAGGCGAGGAACTGGAAGACAGCGTCTTCCTCGGACGGCGTGTGCCCGCCCGACCAGCTGACTTCCTGGATCTTCGTCTCCTCGCCGGAACCGGTCGACTTCACGTCCCGTGTCCAGCCCGGCGCCGGCACGAACGAGTCGATCGCGAAGCCGTCGGGAGGCGTCAGCTCGACCTTCGTCGTCGTCGCGTTCTCCTTCTCCGTCGGAACGGCGAGCGTGAACAGCTGGCCGTGCTTCGTCAGCGCGACGGCCGGGCTGATCGCTGCATGCGCCGAAGCCGACGCGGTGACCGCCAGCGCACAGCCGAGGACGGCGAGGAACACGCCGAAGCGGTGCATTCGTTGTTCTCCTTTCGTTGCCGGGTCAGGTCAACCCGGCAACGGCGGCGCGCGCGCCGATGCCGCAGAGGCGCGCGCGGCCACGCGGACGGCGGTCGCCTCGCCGAAGGCCGGCAGAGTCCCCGGCACGAAGGCCGGCAGCTCGGCCGCCAGCCGCGCGAAGGTCGAGCGCATCCATGCCACGACGTGGCCCACGGCCGCGATGACCGCGGCGGCGACGAACGAGAGCCCCGTCTCGAACGGGATCAGGTCGCGATGCACGGGCCCGAACAGACAGTGCAGCCCGTGCCACCCGAGCCCGGCGCGCCAGTGGAGGTACGCCTCGAGCATCCCGCCGACGAAGCACGTCGCCAGCGCCAGCAACGCCGCCGTCACGAACGTCGTCCCGACTGCGAACCGCGCCGGCTCCCGGCGCGCGATCAGCGCGCGCTCGCGCACGCCGACGGCGACGAGCCAGCAGAGAGTCACCGCGAGCACCGCGCAGATCGCCAGCGCGACCAGGGCGAGCATCGGCACCGCAGGCCCGCCGGCGCGATGCTCGAGGAAGCGGGCCGACGGATCGGGCACCGCCCGATACGCGAGCGTCCGCGCCGAGAGAACGACAAGCGCGACCGCACCGAAGCCGACCAGGATCCTGCGCGTCACCGGACGTTCAGGGTAAACGGCGCCGTCAGCACGCGCCCGTCGAGCTTCGACTGCAGGAACAGCCGCCAGGTGCCGCTCACGGGCAGGAGCACGCCGACACGCAGCACGCCCGGCTTCGTCTGCCTCCCCGTGATCCGCGACCCGCCAAGGATGGACGTACAGCCGGGCGTCTGCGCGGAGCAGACGTGCGTGTGGAAGTAGGCGAGGTCCCCGGCCCGGAAGAAGATCGCGTGCGCCAGGGCGCCGAACCACGGCGTGAAGGTCGCCGGAGTGCCGTTCGACCGTGTCACGTGCAGCGTCAGGAAGTTCGGCTGGATGGCGCGCAGGTTCGGCTTCCCCTGCAGCGCGAACCGGTAGCCGTCGACGGTGGTGACCGGCCGGAACGGCGGCAACGGCTGGTGCGGCGCGGTGCCCGGCACGGTGATCCAGCGGGTCAGCTGGAAGTTGCGCAACGGGCCGCTGAGCTGCGGGTACGCGTCGACGACGACCTTGTACCTGCCTGAAGTCGGGAATGTCACCGCCTGCTCGAACGTGCCGTCGGCGTGCGGCTTCGGGTGCCGGTGGATGATCGCGCCGAGGTCGCTCCGCACGATGATCAGGTGCACACCGGTGTGCGGCCCGCTGCCCGTCCGGTAGCGCGTCAGCGCCGCGCCGGACGGCTGGTTGATCCGAAACGACAGCACGGTCGGCTTGCCCGCCACGAATCGTGCCGGTGAGAAGGCCGCGAGCTGGAACGTCCGCGCGGCGCCGATGGTGATCTGCGGAGAGCCCGAGGAACCACAGCCGGCGAGCACGGCCACGAGCAGAACCGCGGTTGCCGCAAGCCTCACAGCGGCCATTGAAGCAGTGGAACCGCCGGAGCCGCCTGATTGAATGACGGAGTGGTCCGGCGCAATACCGTGTTGCTCGCGGCCACGATGGCGGTCAACTCTGCGGTCTTGCAGCTCGTCGCCGCCGTTTCCTCCCTGACGTTCGTGCTCGTGACAGGTGTACGGGGGCTGCTGGGGCTCGGACCGGCGATCTTCCTCATTGCCTCTGCACTTACGTCCGTCCCGGCCGGGCGGATGATGGACCGCGTCGGACGAAAGCCGGTGATGAGCTTCGGGTTCGTGGTCGGCGCGGTCGGTTGCGCCGTGACGGCGCTCGCGACGCGCACCGACTCGACGGTCGCGGTCATCGCCGGTTTCGCCCTGATCGGCGCGGCCAGCGCCGTCTCGCTGCTGATCCGCACCGCCGCAGGCGACATGTATCCGCCGGCGCGCCGCGCGCGCGGCATCTCCTACGTTCTCTTCGGGAGCGTGTTCGGCGCCATCCTGGGGCCGACCGTCTTCGGCCCGATGTTCGCGGGGAAAGACGTCGAGGCGGACGCCCTGACCGTGCCGTGGCTCGTCGCGGGCGGCATCTCGCTCGTCGCGCTCGCGATCGTGCAGTTCGTTCGCCCCGATCCGAAGAAGATCGCGGAGCTGATCGGCGCCCACGACGACGAGGCCGTAGCAGGACCGGCGGCCCCGCTCCGAGAGATCGTCCGCCGTCCCGGCGTGATCCCGGCGATGCTCGCGGCGCTCGCCAGCTTCGGCGTGATGGTCTCGGTCATGAACCTGACCGGCTACGTGGTCGTCGAGCACCACCACCACCCGCAGAGCTCGGTCTTTCCGATCATCGGCGCCCACGTCTTCGGCATGTACGCGCTCGTCCTCGTCATCGGCGCCCTGATCGACCGCATCGGACGGACGCCGGCGCTCGAGGTCGGCCTCGTCGTCATGGCGCTCTCCACGATCGGGCTGCTGTGGGCGACGACCGTGTTCGCGACGGCGGTGCTGCTGCTCGGTCTGGGGATCGGCTGGAACTTCTCGTTCGTCGCCGCGACGGCGCAGATGGCGGACCGTACGAGCGCAGCCGAGCGCGGCCGCCTGCTCGGCTTCAACGATCAGCTCGCCGCGTTCCTGGCCGCCGGGCTCGCCCTGCTGGGCGGCTACGCGCTCGACGCGATCGGGGTCGCAGCGCTCGCAATCGGAGCGACCGTGATCGTCGTCTCACCGATCGTGCTGATCGCCCGCCCGAGCTCGGGGGCCGCCGTTCAGGAAACCGGGTGAAGCGCCTCGCCGTCCTCGGCCTGCTGCTGCTCGTCGCAGCCCCGGCCTCTGCGTCGTACGCACCGTACCGCCACTTCCTCTCGCGACCGGACCTGAGGCCGCCGCGCATCGACCTGCTGACACGCACCCGCTACGTCTCGCCGGGCTACCTCTTCATCGCGCCGAAGAAGAAGGTCGAGCAGGGCGGCCCGCTCATCCTCGACAATCGCGGTCGCGTGATCTGGTTCCTGCCGGTCGACCGGCGCGGCGTGACGGACTTCCGCGTGCAGCACTACCGGGGCAAGCCGGTGTTGACGTGGTGGCGCGGCAAGTCGGCGGACAACAAGCGACTCGGCAGCTACTCGATCTACGACGACTCGTACCGGCCGATCACGTCCGTGCGGCCCGGCAACGGCCTCTCGGGCGACATGCACGAGTTCAAGATCACGCCGCGGAACACGGCGCTGATGACGCTGTCACACCGCGTGACCGTCAAGAGCCGCGACGTGCTCGAAGGGGCCTTCCAGGAGGTCGACATCCGAACAGGGCGCGTGTTGTTCGAGTGGCACAGCATCGGCCACATCAAGCTGACGGAGTCGTACTACCGGCTGCCGCGCGACCCGGACAAGACCTACGACTACTTCCACATCAACACGATCGAGATCGACCGCGACGGGAACTACCTCGTCTCCGCGCGCAACACGCACACGATCTACAAGATCGACCGCAGGAACGGGAACATCATCTGGCGGCTCGGCGGGAAACGAAGCGACTTCACGCTCGGCCCCGGCGTCGCCTTCGGCTGGCAGCACGACGTGCGCCGCCAGAGGGACGGAACGCTGACGATGTTCGACAACGAGGCCGCGCCGAAGCTCCGGAAGCACTCGCGCGGGCTCGTGCTGCGCATCGACGAGCGGCGCAAGACGGCGACGCTCGTGCACAGCTTCGTTCACACGCCGCCGCTCGTCTCCGTCGACCAGGGGAACATGCAGAAGCTCCCGAACGGGAATTATCTCGTCGGTTGGGGGCATCAACCGTACGTGACCGAGTTCGGCCCCCACGGAAAGACGCTGCTCGACCTCCGGTTCGGCCGCTCGGGCGTCGACTCGTATCGCGCCTATCGCTTCAGCTGGGTGGGACGCCCGCGGAGCAAGCCGGCAGTCGTCGTCGAGGGAAACACCCTCTACACGAGCTGGAACGGCGCGACCGAGGTTCGCTCCTGGCAGCTGCTCGGTGGTCCCGACAAGAAGAAGCTTCGGCCGCTGTTGACCGTGCCGAAGACCGGGTTCGAGGCCGCGATCCCGCTGCCGACCGACACGCCGTGGGTGGCCGTGCGTGCGCTCGACACGCTCGGCCGGTCGCTCGCCCGCTCTGCCGCGGTGGGACGCACATGAAGGGGATCGCCCTCGCAACCGGGCTCGTGCTCGCGTGCGCGGCGTGTAGCAATGCCCACTCGACGGCATCCAAGCGTCCGGCGAAAGCGGGCCCGCCGCCCGGCCCGACGCAGCACTTCTACTCGCGACCGGACCTCCACCCGCCCGTGGTCAAGATCCTGACCAAGGCCCACGACACCGCACCCGGGTACATCTTCATTGCGCCGAAGATGGCGGTCGTGCAGGCGGGGCCGCTGATCATGGACAACAAGGGGCAGGTCGTGTGGTTCCACCCGCTCAAGCTGACCAAGGGCGTCACGGACTTCCGCGTCCAGCGGTACCGCGGCAAGCCCGTGCTCACATGGTGGCGCGGCAGGCTCTCGAACGTCGGCGTCGGCGACGGCTGGTACGTGATCTACGACACCTCCTATCGCCCGATCGCCGAGGTCCGCCCCGGACACGGTCTCGTCGGCGACGTCCACGAGTTCCACCTCACCTCGCGCGACACGGCGTACATGACGATCTATCACCGCCGCCACGCGGACCTCAGCTCGATCGGCGGCCCGAAGAACGGCCTGATCTGGGACGGAATCGTCCAGGAGGTCGACATCGCGACCGGCCGCGTCCTCTTCGAGTGGCACAGCTACCCGGAGATCGGGATCCAGGAGTCGTACTCCCGACCGCCCAAGAAGCAGCTCGGGACGAAACCGTTCCCGTACGACTACATCCACCTCAACTCGATCGACGAGGAGCCGAACGGCAACCTGCTCATCTCCGGCCGGAACACGCACGCCGTGTACGAGGTCAGTCGCAAGACCGGCAAGGTCCTTTGGCGGCTCGGTGGGAAGAGAAGCACCTTTCAGCTGGGCCCGGGCGCCAGCTTCGCCTGGCAGCACGACGTGCGACGGCAGCCGGACGGCACGATCACGATGTTCGACAACGGCTCCGCGCCACCGGTGCACAAGCTGACGCGCATCCTCGTCCTCCGGCTCGACATGGCCGACAAGCGCGTGACGCTCGTGCGCAGCTACCACCACCCGAAGCGCCTCCTCTCCCCATTCGAGGGCAACGCCCAGTTCCTCCCCGACGGGCACATCTTCATCGGCTGGGGCGGCTGGCCATACGTCAGCGAGCTCGGCAAGGACGGGCGCGTGCTCTTCGACGCGTACTTCGGACACGGCAAGCCGCCAGGCGAGGATGCCGACACGTACCGCGCCTACCGCTTCGTCTGGCACGGCCATCCGACGGACGCGCCCGCGACCGCGCTCGCCAACGGCAAGGTCTACGTCAGCTGGAACGGCGCGACGGAGGTGACGCACTGGCGGGCGATGACGGGCGACAATCGCGACGCGCTCACCGCCGTCGCCACCGTGGCAAAGTCAGGCTTCGAGACGGGCATCCCGCTCCCGGAGAAGGGCAAGTACGTCGCGGTGCAGGCACTCGATCCGAGCGGAAAGATCCTCGCCGTCTCGAAAACGATGCAACGCTGACTCGAACGCGCGACGACCCTCGACATCGAAGCCGGAGGCTAAGCCAGGCGAAGCCGGCTCGCGCGCGTTCACCGCGAATCGGCGTTCCAGCTGGCGAAGGCGCAGCTTTCGCTAGACCGCGCGAGCGATGCGGAGCCTCGCGAGCTCCCTGTCGCGTTCCTCGAGGATCTCCTCGAGGCGGGCGACCTTCATGCGCAGCGTCTCTGCCATCGTGACCATCTCGATGAACGCACGCTGCCGCTCCTTGAGCAGCGCCTCGATGCTGAGGAGCTTCTCGTCGGCGCTCATGATCGGCAGGGCATGCTGCGGCGCGGGCGTGAGCTGCAGCACCTGCGCCTCCTGCGCCGCCTGCACCGGCTGCGACGGCTGCGCCGCGGGCGCGTCCAGGTTCGCGACCTGCTCGGCGACGGCCCGCGCCAGCTCGTGCTCGGGATCGGGCCCCGGTGCGGGCAGCGGGTCGGGCACCGGCGGCAGGCTGGCGACACGCTCGGCGAGCTCGCGCACCATCGCCACCGGGTCGGGCGCGGGCTCGGCCTTCGGCTCGGGAGCCGGCTTGGGCTCCGGCACGGCAGGCGAGTTCTGGATGTCGAGCACCTGCTCGGCGATCGCCTGAGCCAGTGCGAGCCACGACGTGCGCCCCTGCTGGATCAGGATCTCGCCCAGGCGGCGGCCGGAGCGCTCCTGCTCAGCGAGCGCAGCCTCGAGGTCGGCTTCGGAGATTTCCCCTTTCTCGACCAGGATCTGACCGATCGGACGCCGCCGCATGGCGGCTTTATCGGCAGTTAGGCGCTCAAACTGAACGGCGGGTACTCGTCCGTGACGAGCACGAACGCATAGCCGATCACCCGCGTCCACCAGCGGAAGACCCCCTCGACGAAGTCGAAGAGCCCGCGCGGGTAGCGACCCGTGAAGAGGATCGCGAACCAGGCGATCACGACGCACACGAACGCGGCGATCGAGAGAAAGAAGAGCACGATGTAATGCGGGATCGCCAGGAACCACTTGACGAGCGGCATCCAGCGCGTCAGGCCCTGCTGCGCGTCGGGATAGGGGAAGTCGAGGCGAACAGCCTGTTCCTCGTCGGTCGACGGATACGTGTCGTCCATTAGGGCGAGATAGACGCCGACGCGGGCCGAGAAGCGCATCAGCTGCTGGTTCCAGTCGAACCACCAACGCGGGTACTTCTGCCGGAAGACGATCATCAGCAGCGGGGCGAAGACGAGCGTTCCGCCCGCGCCCGCCGCGAAGCTCCAGCTGTAGTGGCCGGCGTGCGACGTGTAGGAGTTCCCACCGTCGACCGCGGCGAGCACGATGAAGATCGGGATCGCCGCGAAGATGCGGAAGAACGTCGTCGCTCGGTTGAGGTCGCGGTCGGGATAGGCGACCGAGAACTCCACGGGATAGTTCATGCGCGAAGGCTACGACACCGCGCGGACACGTAAAAGGGCGAGCACCGCCGCGAGGGCTATGAGGGCGTCGCTGACGAGGCAGAGCTCGCAGACTGCGCCGATCAGGTGGAGCTGGACGAAGACGAGGTAGGTACTGAAAAGACAGGCGGCCAGTGCAACCGCTGCCTGCCCGCCTCGCGCGAGCTCGCTGCGAGAGCAGGACGTGAGCAGCAGCCAGACATAGGCGACGAGACCGAGCGCGGCGACGGGCACGCCTAAGACTTCGGCATAGCGGGAGCTCTGCACCGTCTCACAGCCGCCGGTGGTACAGACGAGCTGCCCGCCGGTCTCGCGCGTGTAGAGGAGGTAGGCGGCGAGGGCGATGCCGGCCGCGGCGACCGACGCGATGGCTCCGCGCAGCGCGCGCTCGGTCATCGTGCGAGCGCGGCGTCGAGGGCCGGCCTGATTCCGGCGGCATCGAGCGACGCGGGGCGGGTCAGCTGAAGGGGGCCGCCGGTTCGGCCGATCTGGAACGACGGCGTTCCCTGCACGCCGGCCTCCTGCGCGGCCCGTGCGACGGCCGCGATCGCCCGAGTCGTGCCGCGACTCCACGCGAGCCGATCGAGCCGGGACAGGTGGAGCCCCGCCGCAGCCGCAGCAGGGGCGAGCTCGTCGCTCACCCAGCCGCTGTTCTCGTATCCCTGGCGACGGTAGAGCTCGTCCAGCAGGTTCCACTGCTTGTTCTCGGCGCCGGCGGCGACCACCTTGCGCAGCGCGAGCTCCGAGTCGGCGCCGAGAAACGCGAGCCCGCGGAAGACGAGGCGCACACGACCGCTCCGCACATACTCGGACACGATTGTCGGCAGCGCCGCACGCGCCCACTGGGCGCAGTACGGGCACTGCAGGTCGGCGTACTCGACGAGCGTCACGGCCGCGCGTGGATTGCCGAGCGCGGCGCCGTGCTGCGGGATGCCGGCGAACAGCGAGGGCTGCGGCGGCGCCGCGGCTCTCGTCGCCTCGCTCGCGCCGACCTGGCTGGCGACGATCAGGGCCGCCGCCAGCGCAGCTGCGCTGCCGAGAACGAAGACGAAACGCCTCCGCGTGCTAATGCGACATCGTCCCCTTGACGTTTCCGACGTTCAGGAGGCCGACCTGGCCGAGATCGACGGCGGCGAACGAATGGCTCACGAAGGGGTAGAGCCCCGGCTGGTCGATCTTGACGTCGAAGACGCCCCCGCCGCCGGCCGGGACGAGCGCCGTCTGGATGTTGCGCTGGTAGCGCGTCATGTCCGCGTTCACCCAGGCGCGGTTGAGGATCGTGCCGACGATGTGAAAGTCGGTATCGAAGCTCGGGCCCGCGTCGACGACCCAGAAGCGAACGGTCTGACCGGGATCGGCCGTCAGCGGATGCGTCACGTATTGGCTGGCATAGCCGTTCCACGTCACCCAGTCCGGCTCTTGCCGCTGGGCCTTGGCCATGTCGAGGGTTGCCGGCTTCGGGAAGCCGGGCGAGCTCAGGTACCACTCGCTCGCGACCAGGACGTAGTTCTTGTCGGCGTGCGGAAGCGGCGTCCGCGGCTCGACGATGATCGCCCCGTACATGCCGTTCGCGATATGCGCCAGGACCGGCTTCGTGCCGCAGTGGAACATGAACGCGCCGGGATCGTGCGCGACGAACGAATAGTGGATCGAGCCCCCCGGCTGCACGTCTCTGAAGGCGACGTTCGGCGCGATCCGCGCTGCGTGGAAGTCGACCGAGTGTGGGATCACGCCCTTGTTGGTAAGCGTCAGCTCGACCTTCTGACCTTGACGAACGTGGATGAACGGCGCTGGAGCTCCACCGCTGAACGCCCAGGCGCTGTACTTCACACCGGGAGCGATCTGGATCGTCTTGTCAACGAGAACGAGGTGCACCCGCGCGACCGGCCCGGCCGGCGCGGGCGGCAGCGCCGCGCTCATCGGAACATGCCGCCTTGCAAGCGCGTCGGCGTTGGCGGGCATCTGCCCCGCGTAGCTCGTCAGCTCCGAGCTGCCGGTCGCGCCGCCCGACATGTCCATGCCAGGCATGGAGCTGCCGGTGCTTACCGCGGCAGCCGCCTTGTTCGCGTCCTGGCGCGCATCGTGCGCGGAGAAGCCCATCCATACTGCGACGAAGCCGAGAACGACGACGAGCATCCCGAGCAGCAACGAGAACGCCGCCCAGTAGCCGCTGTTGTCGTCCTTACGCTGTGTGCGCCGGGTCGGTGGCGGCGGTGGTGAGTTCGTCGGCTGGCCGTTGGTTCTGGGCTGTTCGAGTGTGCTCGGCATGGCTGCTCTCCTCAATCGCTGTTCGGCACTCACGCTAGGAGCAGCAACGCGTGGCGCCATCCGGGCCGGCGCCGATTCGGCTGCGGGTTTCCACGGACGCGACGGCCCCGCCCGGGCATCCGAGCGGGGCCGAGGCGTGTCGTGGCTAGATCAGCGCGGGAACAGCAGCAATGCGGGCGCCGAGTGGGGCCAGCACGTCCGCCAGCGTCGGCTCACCGATCTCCCGCAGCTCGTAGCGAGCGTGCCGGATCGGGATCTTCGAGTCGATCAGCCGGCCCAGGTCGATCGGTGTGCCGGTCACGACGACGTCGCAGCCCGACGCGTTGATCGTCGCCTCGAGCTCCGCCAGCTGGTCGGGCGAGTAGCCCATCGCTGGCAGTGAGTGCAGGTGTGGATAGCGTTCGAGCACGTCGGCGATCGAGCCCACCGCGAACGGCCTCGGATCCACGAGCTCCAATGCGCCGCCTTGTCGGGCGGCGACTGTCCCCGCTCCGAACGGCATGCCGCCGTACGTGAGCGTCGGGCCGTCGTCGACGACCAGCACGCGCGATCCGACCAGGGACGGACCGTCCTCGAGCACGACGGGGGACGCGGCCCGCACGACGCGCGCCCGCGGATTGGCGCTTTCGATGTTCGCGGTCACCCTGCCGACCTCTTCGGCCGCCGCCGTGTCGATCTTGTTCACGACGACGACGTCGGCTCGGCGGAGGTTCGTCTCACCGGGGTGGTACTTCAGCTCGTGCCCAGGCCTGAGCGGGTCGACGACGGTGAGCCAGATGTCCGGGGCGAAGAACGGGAAGTCGTTGTTCCCGCCGTCCCACACGATCACGTCCGCTTCCTCCTCCGCCTGGTGCAGGATCGCCTCGTAGTCGACGCCGGCATACATGACCATGCCCAGCCGCATCGGCGCCTCGTACTCCTCCCGCTCCTCGATCGTCGGGTTCGAGCGGTCGATGTCCTCCAGCGTCGCGAACCGCTGGACACGCATTGCCTCGAGATCGCCGTACGGCATCGGATGACGCACGAGCGCGACCTTGTAGCCGCTCTCGAGCAGAATCTGCCCGACCCGGCGACTGGTCTGGCTCTTGCCACAGCCGGTCCGCACGGCCGTGACCGCGACGACCGGCTTGCGGCTCAACAGCATCGTCTCCTTCGGCCCGAGGAGCGTGAAGCTCGCGCCCGCGGCCAGCGCCGTCGAGGCCTTGTGCATCACGTCCTCGTGCGACAGGTCGGAGTACGCGAGCACGACTTCGTCGACATGGTGGCGCCCGATCAGCTCGGTCAACTCTCCCTCCGGCCTGATCGGAATCCCGAGCGGGTACCGCGCGCCGGCGAGCGGCGTCGGATAGACACGGTCGTCGATCCCCGGGATCTGCGCCGCCGTGAACGCGACGACCTCAGTATGGATGTCATTCCGATACCGAACGTTGTAGTTGTGGAAGTCGCGACCCCCCGCTCCCACGATGATCACCTTGCGCATCACTCCTCCCTCACGGAAACAGCACCGAGGCGTCGCGCTCGAAACGAGTGACCCACTCACGCTCGGCGCCAATCCGCCGATGCGCCTCCCTGAGTTCCGCGCTGTCCAGCGCCTTCGCCCTGAACGCGTCCTCGCTCGCCTCGTCGGCGACGGCGAGCGCACGCCGCCAATGAGCGACGAGTTGAGAGGCGAGCCGGCGACGGCGAGGGCTCATGTCAGCCTCGACTCGACCGAGACCACACCGGGCGTGTGCTCCGCGAACGCGATCACGGCGTCCGCGAGCTCCGGCGTGTCGACGGTGCCGGAGAGGACGACGTTGCCGTCCTCCACCGCCACCTCCACCTGCTGTGGGTCGATCCACAGGCGGCGCAGCACTCCTGCGTCCCGGATGTCGCGCTCGATCTCGTCGTCGGGCCGGGTGAAGGCGCGAACGAGGTTCGACCGCGTGACGATGCCGACCAGCTGACCGCCGTCGAGAACGGGAAGCCGGTCGATGCGGAGGTCGAGCATCAGCGCGGCCGAATCCGCGACCGACCGCTCGGGCCCGATGGTCACGGCCGGTGACGTCATCGCGTCACCGGCCGTGCGTGCCTCCAGCTTGGCGAGCGGTGGATCCTCGCCATAGTGGACGAGCCAGTCGACGAGGCCCTTGCGGTCCGGGGCGATCCGTTCCTTGAACAGGATGTCCGTCTCCGAGATCACGCCGACCACCCGCTCACCCTCGACGACGGGCATGCCGGAAATCCCGTACTCGAGCATGCGCGTCGCGACGAGCTTGAGCGGCATGTCGGGCGTCGCGGTGAAGACGGATTCGGTCATGACTGCGCGGACCTTCATCGAGCTCACCTCCTAGGCGGGAACCGCTTCCCGCTCGACGAGCGGGCCACGGAACGCGTGCTCGCCCTCGAGCACGACCTTCAGCGCGTTCGTCTCGCTCGCCGCAGCGAACGTGTCGTACGCGCCCAGCGTGTCGCCGAGAGCGAAGCGATGCGTCGCGAACGGGGTCGGGTCGAGACGTCCTTGTGCGATCAGGTTCAGCAGCCGAGGCGTCGTCGACGTGTCCACGAGGCCGGTCGTGATCGTGATGTCCTTGATCCACAGCGTCTCGAGGTGCAGCGTCGCCGAGTGGCCGTGGACGCCGACGTTCGCAACGTGCCCACCGGGTCGAACGAGCGCAGTGCAGAGCTCGAACGTCTCTGGGACGCCGACCGCTTCGACCGCGACGTCGGCTCCGAGGCCGTCCGTCAGCTCCTGGACGAACGCGACGGTGTCGTCGCTGCCGTTGTTGATCGTCACGTCGGCCCCGAACTCACGCGCCTTCTCGAGACGCGCGTCGGCGAGGTCGATCGCGATCACCTGCGCCGGCGTGTACAGCTTCGCCGTCATGACGGTCGCCAACCCGATCGGGCCGGCTCCGACGACTGCGACGGTGTCACCGGCGTCGACGCTGCCGTTGAGGACTCCGACCTCGTACGCCGTCGGGAGGATGTCGGCGAGGAAGAGCACCTGCTCGTCCGTGAGCTCCTCCGGCACCTTGTACACAGAGGTGTCGGCGAACGGGACGCGCGCGTACTCCGCCTGCAGGCCGTCGATCAGGTGGCCGAAGATCCAGCCGCCGCCGCCCGTGCAGAGGCCGTAGTGCCCTTCCTTGCAGAAACGGCAACGGCCGCACGAGGTGATGCACGACACGAGCACGCGATCGCCCTCGGCCAGGGTGGTCACGGCGGCTCCGACGTCGACGACCGTTCCGACGGCCTCGTGGCCGAGCGTCGTGCCGGGCACGACCTCCGGAACGTCGCCCTTGAGGATGTGGAGATCGGTCCCGCAGATGGTCGACGAGTCGATCCGCACGATCGCGTCGGTCGGCGCGAGGATGCCCGGATCGGCCTTCGTTTCCCAGTCCTTTTGCCCGGGACCGTGGAAGACGAGCGCTTTCATCTCAAACCTCCTTTCGCTCGCTCTCAGTTTCCGCCGGGCCCTGCGGGGCGACATCGGCGCGGGCGCTGAACCCTGCTGCGGCTTTCCCGCAGCCGGGCGCTACCAGGTCTTCGTCGGCGGAATCGAGCGCTGTGGCGCGACGCGCACGCGTGCGTCGACCGCGACGCAGCCCTGTGGGCCGGCAATCACCGGGTTGAGGTCGAGCTCGGCGAGCTCGGGCACGTCTTCCACGAGTCGCGCAACGCGGAACAGGAGCTCTCGGACACCGTCTTCGTCCGCGGGAGGGCTGCCTCGGAAGCCGCCGAGCAGCGTCGCGACCTTGCCGGTCTGGACCAGCTCGTCGGCGTCCGCGTCGGTGAGGGGAGCGAGCCGGAACGACGCCGCTCCGATCAGCTCGGCGAGCGTGCCGCCCGGGCCGAGCGCGACGAGCGGTCCGAAGACTGGATCCTGGACCGCGCCGATAAGCAGCTCGACGCCGCCTCGCACGAACTGTTGGACGAGGAACGGCGCCCCGATCCGCTCGGCCGCCTCACGAACGGCCCGTGCGTCGCGCAGGTCGAGCGCGACGCCGCCGACATCGGTCTTGTGCACCCCGGCCGCAGCTGTCTTCAGCACTACCGGGTAGCCAAGTTCGCTGGCCACGGCGACAGCCTCGTCGACCGTTGCCGCCGTCCGCTCGACGACACTCGGGATCCCGTAGGACTCGAGCAGGGCCCGAGTCTCGCCGGCATCGAGCCAGCGGTCACCGGCGTCCCGCGCGACTTGCGACGCCCTGCTCGCGTCGACGCCGTCCAGTTTCGGCACACGCCCTTGCGGACGGCGCAGCCACTCGGCACGCGCAGCCGCTCGACCGAGCGCCCGCGCCGCGCTCTCCGGATACGCAAACGATGCGACCGGCGCGGAGAGCAACGCATCGGGTGCGTCGGCGCCGCTGATGATCGAGACGAGGACTGGCTTCTCGGGGTGCTCGCCGACCGCACGGACGACGGCCTCCGCAACCTCGTCGGCTCCCGCGACGACAGGCGGCACGAAGAGGACGATGACCGTGTCGACACCTTGATCTGCGAGCAGGAGCGGCAGCGCTTTCTCGTAGCTCGCTCCGACCGCAGACCCCAGCATGTCGACCGGATTCGCGGTGCTCGCCTCATCCGGCAGAACGGCCCGCAGCGCCTCGACGGTCGTTTCCGAGAGCGCCGGGAGGGTCAGACCAGCGGCCTCGCAGGCGTCGGCGCAAAGGATCCCGAGCCCGCCGGCGTTGGTCAGAACGGCGACGTTGCGACCGCCCGGAAGCGGCTGGCCTGCAAGCAGGCCCGTGACGTCGAGGAGCTCCTCGAGCGTGTCGACGCGCAGCACCCCTGCCTGGTGGAAGAGCGCGTCGACCGCCGCCTCGGAGCCTGCCAACGCCGCGGTGTGAGAGCTCGCGGCGCGAGCGCCGGCGCTCGTCCGTCCCGCCTTCATCGCGACGATCGGCTTCCTCCGCGCGACGCGACGCGCGACGCGACCGAACTTCCGCGGGTTGCCGAACGACTCCAGGTACAGCAGCACGACGTCCGTCTCCGGATCGTCTTCCCAGTACTCGAGCAGATCGTTCGACGAGATGTCCGCCTTGTTGCCCACGGAGACGAATGCCGACAGACCGAGCCGCCGATCGGCGGCGCGCTCCAGCACGGCGAGACCGAGCGCGCCGCTCTGCGACGAGAAGCCGACGTTGCCCTGCGGCAAGGCTCGCGGGCCGAACGTCGCGTTCAGCTGCGGCGCAGCCGCGGCGATGCCCAGACAGTTCGGGCCCAGCAGCCGCGCGCCGTGGGAGCGCACGAGCGCGACGAGCTCTTCCTGCCGGGCGACGCCCTCGGCCCCGACTTCGGCGAAGCCGGCCGAGATGACGCAGAGCGCGGGGACGCCGGC
>DATFTK010000024.1:0-19234 GCA_035262005.1 Gaiellaceae bacterium
GGCCGGCTGCTTTCAAGGCAGCTGCATTCAACCGGACTCTGCCACCGCTCCGAGTTTGTCGCTCTCCCGAAGACTCACACACCGACGATTTGGGAAACACGCCTTCATTAGATATTCCGCGTTGTTTTGGTCGAGCACGTACAACCAATCGTAGGCGCCTTCCGTAGTGAACTTGACGACGTATCCACTCGAGTTGGAGTGAACGCTCCGAAGATCTACCTGCCCGCGTGGGTTGCCGACGAACTTGCACTGCACCCGCGCCAACTCGCGGCCGTCGTCGACGACTAGATCGTACGCTGCCGACTCGGTCAGCGGAATCGAGACGTCGTAGCCCATCGCCGTGAACGTTGCAACTGCCCGGGCGGTCGCAAGATCACCCTTTCGCTGGGTCTGGCGCACGATTTTCAGGATAGCCGCGGGCGAAAGTGTCTTTTTGCGACAGTCGAACACTGACGCGGTCGGCACCCTCACCGGCCTGCTGCTGCTGACGACGGGCTTCTTCGTCTCCTCCGCGATCTTCATCGTCGGCGCCGAACTGGACGAGCTCCTACGCAAGGAGACGCGCGGCCGCGGCGTCTCCCTGCCCGATCTCGTCACCGCCGTCGTGCGGCGCTAAGAACTACCGGGTCTGACCCCGCAGGGGTCTGACCCAGCCTTTCGCCCGCCGGCTCGAGCTGAACCCTGGGGTCAGACCCCCTTCGGGGGTCAGACCCCGGCCTGTCGCGCCCGCTCGGCGGCCAGCCTCGGCGGCGCGCCGAAGTCGTGCAACGCCTGCGGGACGCGGACGGAGCCGTCTTCCTCCTGGAAGTTCTCCAGCAGCGCGATCATCGCGCGCGCGGTCACGGCCGTGCCGTTCAGGGTGTGGACCGGCGTGAGCTGTTTTGTCTCCGCGCGAAAGCGAATGCCGAGCCGGCGGGCTTGATAGTCGGTCGTGTTGGACGTCGACGTGATCTCGCGGTAGCGCTCCTGCCCCGGGAACCAGGCCTCGATGTCGTACTTCTTCGAGGCGGACGCCCCCAGGTCGCCGGCGGCCACGTTGACGACGCGGTACGGAAGCTCGAGCTCCTGCACGAGCTCCTCCTCGATCTCGAGCAGCCGATCGTGCTCCTCGCGCGACCACTCGGGCCGCGTGAACACGAACATCTCGACCTTGTCGAACTGGTGTACTCGGAACATCCCCCGCGTGTCCTTGCCGGCCGCTCCGGCTTCGCGTCGGAAGCACGTCGAGTAACCGGCGTAGCGGAGCGGCAGTTCGTCGGCCTCGAGGATCTCGCCGCCGCGCATCGCCGCGAGCGGCACCTCTGACGTTCCGACGAGATAGAGCTCGTCGCGCTCGATCCCGTAGATGTTCATCTCGTCGGTCGGGAAGAAGCCCGTGCCGTACATCGCCTCCTCGCGGACGAGCACGGGCGGCAGCACCGGCGTGAAGCCGCGCGTGACCAGGCGGTCGAGAGCAAAGCGATAGAGCGAGAGCTCGAGTAGCGCCACGTCGCCGAGGCGAAAGGCGAAGCGCGCGCCGGAGACCTTCGCCCCCCGCTCGAGGTCGATCCAACCGTGCTGCTCGGCGAGCGCAAGATGGTCGCGTGCCGGGAAGGCGAACGAGGGCGGGTCGCCGACCCGGCGGATCTCGACGGCGTCTTCCTCGGTGAACCCGTCCGGCGTGGCCTCGTCAGGCGGATTCGGGACGCGGTCGAGCAGTTCCTTCCGCCGCGCCTCGAGCGTCGTCAGCTGCTCCTCCAGGCCCTGCAGCTCCTGCTTCACGCGTTCGAGCTCCGCCAGCTGCTCGGGTGTGGGCTTGCCCTTCAGCTTGCGAGCCGCTCGCAGCTCCTCGACGCGAGGCTGTACCTCGCGAACTGCAGCGTCCGCCGACAGCAGCTCGCCGAACACGTCCGCGGCGCCCTTCCGGGCGAGCGCGGCGCGCATCGCGTCTGGACTCTCACGTGCCGCGCGCATGTCGATCATCGCGCCAAGAATGCCTCAAGGACCTGCGCGACGCCCTCCTCGTCCACCGAGGGGCAGACGAAGTCGGCGACCTCCTTCACCCGCTCGTTCGCATTCGCGACGGCAACGCCGTATCCCGCCCACTCGACGAGCTCGATGTCGTTCTCGCCGTCGCCGAACGCGACGGTTCGCTCCTTCGTGAAGCCGGCGTGCTCGGCAAGGAAGTCGAGCCCCGCCGCCTTGGTCACGTCGGGCGACGCGAATTCGAGGAAGTACGACAGCGACTTCGAGATGTACAGGCGACCGTCGAACCGGGCGAGCATGCGCCGCTTCAGCCCGTCGAGCACCTCCGGATCGTCGATCACGACGAGCTTGGTCGGCGGCTTGTCCAGCCACGCGAGCAGATCGCCGACCGCGTGGAGCTGGAGATGCTGGAAGTCGGCATAACGTCGCGCCTCGGGCGTCACCTCGGCGACGTACAGCTCGTCGTCGACGTAGCAGTTGAGTCCGAAGCCCTCCTCGTTCAGCGCCGCGATCGTCTCCCGCGCCAGCTCGAGCGGGATCGGCACGTGCCGCAGCCAGCGCCCGCTCACCGGCTCGGCGACGACCGCGCCCTGGTAGCAGACGACCGGATCGTCGAGCCCCGCCTCGAGCGCGTAGGGCCGCACCGACCGGAACATACGGCCGGTCACGAGCACGAAGTGGATCCCGGCCGCGCGCGTCGCTGCGATCGCCTCGCGTGTGCGCGGGCGGAGGACCGTGTCTTCTCCGATCAGCGTCCGGTCGAGGTCGCACGCGACCGCCTCGATCGTGCACGGGAAGTCAGCCGGGAGCTTCAGCCCTGCGGCGTGGTGAGGAAGTCGACGAGGTCCTTCAGGTCCTGCGCAGGCAGCGTGCCGTACGTCTTCGGCATGACGTTCTTCGGATAGCCCGGCTGGATGTACGCCTCCGGGTGCGCGATCGACGTCGACACGAACTCCTTGAGCGGCTGGTTCGCCTGTTTGGCGTACTGCGCCAGGTTGTCGAGATTGGGGCCGATGTTGCCTCTCGCGTCCGGGCCGGCAGGAGTAAACGTGTGACACGAGCCGCAGCCCTGCTGCGCGAAGATCGCCTTGCCGGGCGACTCCTGCTGCACCGTCCCGACCACGGTGTTGGGCGCCGCCCTCTTCACGCCTGTGCTGCCGCAGCCGGCCAAGGCGAACAGTGCTGCGGCGCAGACGACGGTCAGGGCGGCGACGCGCATGGGGCGCGAGTCTACTGACTCGAACCGCAGCAGAGCCAAGCAGCCGAGCGTCCCCAGCAGGATGACGTCGACCGGCGTGTCGTTCACTAGGAGCGAGACGACGACGGCCACCAGCATCGCGTCCACGCTCGCATACCGCGTCCGCCTCACGGCCACCCAGACCAGGACGGTCGCGCAGCCGAGAAACAGTGCAGCCGAGTACCACGCTCGGGTCACCGACGCCCACGACAGGTGCAGGCGCCGCCAGAAGTCCCCGAAGAGCGACCCGCTGCCGACGGAGTGGGTGACGTGGCTCGACCCGCCCAGTGCGGCATCGATCCCGATCAGCGCGAAGACCACGGCGACGGCGCCGACGCCGACCAGCGCGAGCCTGCGCCAGCTGAGCGGGCCGGGGCTCAGACGCGCGAGGAGGACGGCGAACGCGGCCGCGAAGACGACGAGCCCGCCGCCGTCCGCGCCGGCCTTGCTCCAGCCGACGGTGACGAGCGCCAGGATGCCGATCGGCAGTAGCCAGGCCAGCCCGCCGACCGCGACGGCGGCGATGACGGGCACGAGCAGCAGCGTCTCGAGCTGGTTGCCGATGCCGTAGAACCGTCCGCCGCCGTCCGGACGCGCGCCGAGCACGGCGAGCGCGTTCGTCTCCGGCGAGGCGGCGAGGGCAATGAGGTAGCCGACGAGGAAGACCATCACGACGGCCGGGATGAAGCGCCTGCGCGCGGCTCCCGCCAGCGTCAGGAGGACTGTGAGCCCGACCATTGCCGCGATCACCAGCCAGATGCGTGTCGCGCCCAGCGCGGAGAGCACCAGCGACGCGGCGATCGCCGCCGCCGGCGCGAGCACCGACGCCGCCGGCGCAAAGGCGATCAGCGCCGCGTACGTGAGGACGAGCGCGAACATCGTCCAGCCCCGGTCGTGGTGGACTCGGGTCAGCCGCCGATCGAGAGCCGTCAGGTCGGCTCGTGTTCCCGGGACGGCGCGGATGTCCGGTTTCCGGTGCTCCGCGAGTGCGACGGCCGTCTGGGTGATGTCCGTCATCGAGACGAGGCCGTCGATGTGCGTCGAGCCGGAAGTCAGGATCCCGCTGAAGCCCGGGGCGTCGACCGAGACCAGGTAGCGCCGTGTGTTCGGGTGGGTGCCGGCCGGCGGCAGCTGGACGTAGACCGCAGGCGCTTGGCCGGGGCCGGTGACCAGGTCGGCGACGACCTTCCCACCGGGCTTGCCCCCGAGGAGGGCGTTCTCAACCTTGCCCCGCCGCAGCGAGGCGATCGCGCCGGCCCGGCTGGCGCTGCTGCCGGCGCCGGGCACATAGAGCCCTACCGCTCCCGGCAGGGGCTGTCCAGGCGCCACAACATGGATCTCCGGCAGTGCCTGAGCGGATGCGCTCCCGACCAGAAGCGTCGCAATGACCAGGCAACTGGCTACGATTCGTCTCGTAAACCTCGCCTCCAAGGAGAGCGATTCTCGATGAAACGCAGGTCTTACGGGCGCGACGCCGGTCTGTCGCTACGGATGTTGCTGACGACGTCCCTCCTGGGACTTCTCTACGTCGTCTTCGCCGTCGTCCTCTTCCAGGTGCTCAACGTCGGGCTGATTCCGATGCTGGTGATCGTCGTCGGCCTCGCCTTCTTCCAGTACTACACCTCCGACAAGCTGGCCCTCAGGGCCTCGGGCGCCAAGATCGTCGAGCGCGACGAGGCGCCGGAGCTCCACGACATGATCGAGAGGCTGTGCGCGATGGCGGATCTGCCGAAGCCGCGGGTCGCGATCATCGACACCGACATGCCGAACGCTTTTGCCACGGGCAGGAGCCCGAAGCACGCGGCGGTCGCGGTCACGCGCGGTCTCTGGCAGCGGCTCGAGCCGCAGGAGATCGAGGGCGTCCTCGCCCACGAGCTCTCGCACGTGGCGAACCGCGACGTGCTCGTGATGACCATCGCGAGCTTCTTCGCGACGCTCGCCGGCCTGCTCACGCGCTTCGGCCTCTACTCCGGCATGTTCGGCGGCGGCCGCAGCCGCGACAACAACTCCGTCCCGGTGTGGCTGATCGTGCTGCTCGTCTCCGTCGTGACGTACTTCCTCAGCCAGATCCTCATCCTGGCGATCTCGCGCTACCGCGAGTTCGCCGCCGACCGCGGCTCGGCCCTCATCACCGGCGCCCCAGAGCACCTGATGAGCGCGTTGCAGAAGATCTCGAGCGACATGTTCAGGATCCCGCAGCGCGACCTCCGCGAAGTGGAGGGGATGAACGCCTTCTTCATCATCCCCGCCAACGTCAAGGGCTCGATCAGCAGCCTGTTCATGACGCACCCGCCCCTCGAGAAGCGCCTCGCCGCGCTGGCCGAGATCGCGCGGGAGATGGGCCGTCCGGTCCAGTAGAACTTCACGGGTCTGACCCCATCGGGGTCAGACCCCCGCTTTCATGGGTCTCCGCGACGTCCTATTCGGCAAGAAGAAGCTCGCCGGGCCGGCGCAGGAACGCCTCTTCGCGCTGACGACGGCCGCGGTCACGCTCGATACGGAGCTCGGTCTGCGCACGGCGGGCTCGGCCGGGATCTGCTTCAAGCCGCTGTCGGCCGGCGACTTCGTCCGGGCGGAGAACGACCTGCAGCAGCTGCTCGACGGCATCGCTGCGGACTCGGGCTCGAAGCTCGAGCGGCGCGAGGACAAGTTCGGCTACACGTGGATCGTCGTGCGCGACGCTCAGCTCGAGGACCAGGTCGCGACGATCCATGCGGTGGCGCAAGGCCTCGAGGAGCAGGGCTTCGGGCCGCAGTTGCTCGCCGCGGTCTTCAAGTTCGAGGGCGGCAAGCACCCCGTCTACTGGATCTACGGCTACAAGCGCGGGGCATTCTGGCCGTTCGTCCCGACCGGGCAAGACCAGGAACGGGACAACGCGGAGGAGCTCGAGCTGAAAGCGAAGCTCGAGCCCGAGCTTCCTGTCGAGCAAGACCTCAGCCGCTGGTTCGGCGTCTTCGATTCCCCGCTCTGACCCTGCGGGTCAGAGCGGTGACTTGGTACGCCGCTTCGCGGTGAACGCGCGCGGGCCGAGCCCGCGCGCTCTCGTGGTGCTGGGCGGTTGTCGCTTCCGTGCGGCCCGCGCAGGCTGCGCGTGCGCGCGTCGCATCACTCCGCCTCCGGCTGAGCAGCGCTTAGCCTCCGGCCTTGACGGGGTCTGACTCCGAAGGGGTCTGACCCCAGCCGTTCGACCTAGCCTAAGGTCGGCGCTCGACCCATCTTCTCCGGGAAGACGGGCTTTCGACGCGCTGCGACGCTCGGAGTATGCGTCTCCTGCTGCGGACCGGGATCGTCGCGCTCTGCATCTTTGTCGGGGCATCCGCGCTGGGAGGCGGCCCGGCAGGCACGTCCGGCGGCGGGGTACACGCGCCGGTCTCCCGGCCCTAGGCGCTTTTCCCGCAATTTGCGAGCTTTGCGTCACGATGACGCACGATGATGCCATGGATGACTTGACATGACATCACTGTGATGTCACAGTGCTACCCATGAACGTGGCGGCCTACGTCGAGGCGCTCCAGCAGGATCTGGCCAACGTCGCCGGCATCGGCGACGACGCAATCGCAGAAGCAGCGCGCCGGATCAGCGCAGCCCTCGAGTCCTCCCTCCGGCTCAGGCTGACGGACGCCCTCGGCGAGGCCGCCGCGGAGCTCACGAACCAGCTGCCCGACGGCCACGTGGAGGTGCGCGTGACCGGCGGCGACCCCGAGCTCGTCTACGTCCCCGACCCGGGGGCGCCTCCTCCCACCGGCCTCGAGGACCTCAGCGCACGTATCACGCTGCGCCTGCCGGAGACGCTCAAGGCGATTGTCGACGCGGCCGCCCAGGAGGCGGGCGTGTCGGCGAACACCTGGCTGCTCCAGCAGATCCATCGCAGCGCTGACCCGAAGAAGCGGCGGTCGCACCCAGGCGGGCGTCGCATGACCGGCTACGGCCAGAGCTGAAAGGAGTCACGATGCACGTCCTCCCACTGCCGTTCGGACTCGCACTGGCGCTCGTGCCGCGCCGCGAGGCGCAGAAACTTCGTCGCAAGGAAGAGATCCGCAGGCACTTCGGCAACGCCGTCTGGGCGCGCGAGCAAGTGCTCACGGACCTCCGCTACTTCAACAACGTCCGCGGGCACGTCTGATGCGGACGGAGACGTTCGAGACGCCGGGGCCCGTTCGACTGGACGTCGAGATGCCCGCCGGCGAGATCGAGATCGCGACCGCGACGACCGACGAGACCCACGTCGAGCTCGAGTCGCTCTCGAGCAACGAGCAGCTCCAGGAGATGGTCGCCGCTGCGCGGATCGAGTCGATCCGCCGCGGCGACGTCTTCCACGTGACGGTCGAGGTGCGAACGCGCCACGGCGTCTGGATCTCGTTCCGAGGGGGCCCTGACATTCAGCTCGGCACGCCGCAGATGCGGCTCCGGATCTCGTGTCCCGCCGGCGCGGAGCTCGACGTCAAGACGAAGTCGGCGGACCTGCAGGCGCACGGCGAGTACGGAGACGTCGACTTCAAGACCGCGTCGGGCGATCTCAGCATCGAAACCGCGCGCAACGCACACGTGAAGACCGCGAGCGGCGACATCCATTTCGAGACCGTCGGCGGAGTCCTCGACGTCAAGAGCGTATCCGGCGACGTGCACGTTGCCTCGGTCGCCGGCAACGCGACGTTCCAGGTCGTCTCGGGCGACGTGTTCGTGCACGACGCGGGCGGCTCGATCAGCGCGAGCAGCGTGTCGGGCGACCAGCGGTACGAAGCCGTCGTCAGCGGGCGCGTCGACCTGCGCGCGGTCTCGGGCGATCTCGCCGTCGGGATTCGGCGCGGCTCGCGCGTCTACATCGACGCGAACACCGTCAGCGGCTCGACGAGCTCCGAGTTCGAGCTCTCCGACGCGCCGGCGGCACCCCCTGCTCCAGTCGCGGACACGCCGCCTCTGGCGGACGCCCCCCTCGTCGAGGTCTACGCGAAGACCGTGTCCGGCGACGTCCGTCTGGAGCGGGCCCCTGCACCGCTGACGGCATGAAGCTCTGGCCGACCGGCGGGCTCTGGCGCCATCCGGATTTCATCCGCCTCTGGTCGGCCGAAACGGTCAGCCAGTTCGGGACGCAGTTCACGCTGCTCGCGCTTCCGCTCGTGGCGATCGACGCGCTGCACGTCAGCGCGTTCGAAGTCGCCGCGCTGACGACCGTCGAGTTCCTCCCGTTTCTCCTCGTCAGCCTCCCCGCCGGCGTGTGGGTCGACCGCCTGCGCCGCCGTCCCATCCTCATCGCCGGCGACCTGGCGCGCGCGCTGCTGTTCGCCTCCGTGCCGGTCGCGTACTGGACAGGCCACCTGTCGATGGCGCAGCTCTACGTCGTCGCCTTCCTGGGCGGGATCGCGACGGTGTTCTTCGACGTTGCGTACCAGTCGTATCTCCCCTCGCTGGTCGAACGGCAACAGCTGATCGACGGCAACGCGAAGCTCGAAATCAGTCGTGCCGCGGCCCAGCTCGGCGGGCCGGGGCTCGCGGGCATCGTGATCGACTTTCTGCGAGCGCCGGCCGCGCTCGCGTTCGATGCCGTCAGCTACGTCGGCTCCGCGCTCTTCATCTTCTCCATCCGCAAGCCCGAGAGCTCGGTGCGCACCGATGCGCCGCGGCGCCGCATGCGCGAGGAGCTGCGTGAGGGACTGCGCTGGGTGCTGAGGCACCCCTACCTGAAGAACATCGCGGCCTGCACGGCGCTCTTCAACTTCTGGGGGAACATGGGCTTCGCCGTGCTGCTCGTGTTCGCCCGGCGCGAGCTGCACCTCAGCCCGCTCGCGATCGGGCTGGCCTTCACGCTCAGCAATATCGGCCCGCTGCTCGCTGCGTTCAACGCCGACCGGATCTCGTCGCGGTTCGGCGTCGGGCGGACGATCATTGCGGCGTCGATCATCGGCGCGCCGACATTCCTTGTCATCCCGTTCGCGCCCGAGGGCAACGCAGCGCTCGCCGTGTTGATCCCCGCCTTCGTCATCGGCGGGCTCTCGAACGTGATCTACAACGTCACGCAGGTCAGCCTGCGACAGGCGATCACCCCGGAACGATTGCAGGGCCGCATGAACTCGGTCATGCGCTTCATCGTCTGGGGGACGATCCCGCTCGGCTCGATCATCGGCGGTGTCCTCGCGAGCCAGATCGGCGTCAAGGAGACGTTGATCGTCAGCGGCATCGGCTGCTTTCTGCCGTTTCTGCCGGTGCTGTTCTCGCCGGTGCGAGACATCGAGGAGATGCCTGAACCGGTCGAGGACGAGGCGGCCGCGGTGCTCGGCCCGCTCGTCGCCGACGCCGGGCCGCTGCCGGCCGAGCACGTGGGGACGTAGTGCGCGACCTGCTCCGCATCCGGGACGCGCGCGTCTTCCTCGCCGGCTGGACGGTGTCGCAGTTCGGCGACTGGGCGCTGATCATCGTGCTCGCGGTCTGGGCGAAGGCGCTGACGGACAGCAACGCGTCGGCCGGGCTCGTCTTCTTCGCGCTCGCCGCGCCGTCGATCTTCGCGCCGCTGGCGGGCATCGTCGTCGACCGCGTGCGCCGCCGGCCGCTCCTGATCGCGGTCTACTCGGTCGAGGCGGTCGCCGTGCTGTCGCTCCTCTTCGTCCACGACCGGGGCGACGTGTGGCTGCTCTACGCGATGGCCGTCTTCATCGGGACGGCCGGAACGCTCGCCGCGTCCGCGCGGTCGGCGCTGATGACGACCACCATCCCGAGAGAGCTGCTCGGCGAGGGCAACGCGATCTTCCAGTCGGTGCGCGAAGGCCTGCGGCTGATCGCGCCGCTCATCGGCGCCGGGATCTACGCCGCCTGGAGCGGCGGCGCCGTCGCTGTGATCGACTCGGTCAGCTTCGTCTTCGTCGTCGCGGCGCTCCTGCTGATGCGCGCGCCGGAGCCGCGCTTCGAGCGTGTCGAGCACAACTTCGTCTCGGAAGCGCTGGCCGGCGCGAAGCACATCGTCCAGACGCTCCCGCTCCGTCAGATCGTGTTCTCGACCGGAGCGGCGCTGCTCGTCGTGGGGTTCTCCGAGACGATCATCTTCGCCGTCATCGACCAGGGGCTGCACCGGCCGCCGTCGTTCCTCGGCGTGCTCAGCTCCTTGCAGGGAATCGGCGCCATCGCCGGCGGGGTCACCGCTCCACGCGGGCTGCGCGCGTTCGGCGACGTGCGCGTCGCCGGGCTCGGCATGGCGGGCTTCGCGCTCGGCGAGCTGAGCTTCGTCAGCTCGAACCTGGCGTTCGTCGCCGTCGGTGTCGTGATTGCCGGCTTCGGCGTCTCCTGGTTCATCGTCGGGCTGATGACGGCGCTGCAGGTGCGGACGCCGCTCCGCCTTCAGGGCCGTGTCGCCTCCGCCGCAGACGTCTTCATCAGCACGCCGCAAACGGTGTCGATCGCCGTCGGCGCTGCGCTGATCGCCGTCGTCGACTACCGCCTGCTCGTCGTCACCGAAACGGTCGCGGTCGCACTGTGCGCCGCGTACCTGCTCAGCCGCCCGGTTGTTGTTCCGGCTGAGGTTGAGACTGAGAGCCCTCAAGCTCCTTCTGCGGAGCTCCTGAGCCAACCTCAGCCTTGAGCTGCTCCAGCTCGCGGTCGACCTGCTGCTGTGACGCGACCTGCTGCAGCTCCCGGTCGAGCTGCGTCTGGTCGGAGCCGAGCTCCTGGAGGTCGCCCGACTGGATCAGCTCGTCCATCGCCGACGCGCGCGCCTGCATCTGGTCGGTCTTGTCCTTCGCACGCTGAATCGCGAGGCCGGTGTTCTCCATCTCCTTGCCAATCCCGGTCGCGGCCTCGCCGATGCGCACCTGCGCTTCCGCCGCCGAGTACTGCGCCTTGATCACTTCCTTCTGCGAGCGGAACTGCTCGATGCGGGCTTCGAGCTGCTTCTGGTTGTCGACGAGCGTCTCCTGCTGGCTCTCGAGCTGCTTCACCTGCCCGTCGAGGCCCTGAAGTTGCTGCTGGATCCCAGACTTGCGCTCGAGTGCCTGACGGGCGAGGTCCTCGCGGCCGGCCGCAAGCGCCTGGCGCGCCTGCGTATCGAGCTTGACGACGTTCTGCTCGAGCTGCTGCGTCTGGATCTGGAGACGCTTCTTCGCGGTGACGACGTCCGCGACGCCGCGCTTCACGTTCTGGAGCGACTCCAGCTGGCGCTCGTACGAGTAGTCGAGCGTCTCGTTCGGGTTCTCCGCGCGGTTCAGCAGCGCGTTCCACTTCGCTTTGATGATGTCGGTCGTTCGGGACACCAGGCCCATCGCTTCGACTCCTTCTCTTCGCAGGTCTGCGGGTAGCGTACCGGCGTGCTGGTCGAACGGAGCATGCACCCCGAGTGGCTCTCGAACGCGTATCTCGTGGCCGACGAGGAGGGCGGATCGGCCGTGTTCGTCGACTCCGGGGCCGACGTGGAGCCGTTGCTGGCGGCGGCGGAGCGCTGGCACGTCCAGCCTGCCTTCGTCCTGAGGACGCACTCGCACCACGACCACGTCGTGCACGAGGCGGAGCTCGGCCTGCCGGTGCGGACGGACGCCGTCGAGTTCGGGGGCCTGCGCATCGAGGCGCTGGTGACGCCCGGCCACTCGGACGACATGGTCGCGTTCGTCGTCAACGGCGAGGCGGTCTTCACCGGCGACACGCTCTTCAAGGACTCGGTCGGCGGCGGCAACCTCGATCAGGTACGCACGTCGGTCATGGACGTGCTCATGAAGCTTCCGCCCGAGACGCGTGTTCTGCCCGGCCACACCGACGAGACGACGATCGGACGCGAGTGGGAGCAGAATCCGTTCGTCGTCGTCTGGCGCGGCGCGCGGCCGGAGGGCACCGAGCGGGTGCGCGTCGGCGGGGACGACGCGACGCTGATCGTGTGGTCGCCGGACTACGACGGCGGCGGCAAGGCGTGGGTTCGCTTCGACGACGGCCGCGACGCAATCGTCGGCGGCTCGCGCGTCGAGCGTCAGTGAGAGCCGTTGTCCGGTTCGGCGAGCCCGTGCTCGAAGGCGTAGCGCGCAGCTTCAGTGCGGTTCGAGACGCCGAGCTTCCGGTAGATGTTCGTCAGGTGGAACTTCACGGTCTGCTCCGCGACCCACAGTTCCTTCGAGATCGCTTCGTTCGATAGCCCGCGCGCGACTGCGCGGACGATTCCTAGCTCCCGCTCGGTCAGGCCGGCGTCCTTGGCCGCGCGTTCGGCGGGATCCTCCGTCACGCCGGCGGTCGTGAAGACGTTCCCGTCGAGTGCCTGCCGGAGCGCGCCGGCGAGATCGTCCGGGTCGATCGTCTTCACGATGTACGCGTTCGCCCCGCGCTTGAGCGCCGTCTGGATCAGCTCGGGATCCTGGGAGACGGAGAGCATCGCGACCTTGACGTCCGGAAACTCCTTGCGGATCTTCGACAGGCAGGTGAGCCCGTCCATCTGGGGCATGCGCAGGTCGAGCAGCACCAGCTCGGGCTTCAGCCGTCGAATGAGCGGCAGGACCTGGACGCCGTTGACGGCCTCGCCGACCACCTCGAAGCCGCCCGCCCGCTGGAGCGCCTGCTTCGTTCCTTCGACCATCAGGCGATGGTCGTCCGCAATCAAGACGCGCACGTCTTCCCAACCATAGCGGCGTCGCTGCGCAGTGCTTGTCGCCCGAAAGGGGGATGACGTCCGCCTCGGCGACGGGAAGGATCAAGGGGAAGGAACGCAAGGGGAGAGGTCACTGCGGTATGGACGAGAACGGAAGCGCCGTTGGCGGCAGAACTGAGGTCGTCGTCGCTGGAAGCAGCGCGGCCACCCGTGCGGGTGTCCGGCTGGCCTTGCAGCGACCCGGCATCCACATCTCTTCCGAGGCGCAGAGCGTCCCCGAGCTGATCGCCGCGGTTCAGCGCGAAAGGCCGGACGTGTGCATCATCGACTGCGCCCTTACGACAGCCCCGGTGGACACGGTGGCGGAGGTCATGGCCCGCGCGCCCTCGGTCGCGGTCGTCCTGCTCACCGATGACGTGAGTGAGACCGAGTTTCTCGGCGCGATTCGGGTCGGCGTGGCCGGCTACCTGCACAAGGGGATCTCGCCCGCGGCGCTTTCGAACGTCGTCCACGCCGTGGCGAAGGGCGAGCCCGCGATCCCGCGGTCGCTGGTCGTCGCCCTGATCAACGGCTACCGGGGCCGCCCGTCGCGGACACCGCTCGACATGCCGAACGCGCGCGGGGGCCACTTGACCTCGCGCGAGTGGGAGGTCCTCGATTTCATGGGCGACGGCCTCACGACCGGTCAGATCGCCGACCGCCTCCTCATCTCGGAGGTCACCGTGCGCCGGCATATCAGCTCGGTCCTGAAGAAGCTGAGCGTTCCGACGCGGACGGATGCGATCAAGCTCGTCCGCAGCGCCTGAGCCACTCGGTCTCCGCGGCGTTCATCGGAATGAACGCAGGATGAGCCGCGCGGCCCATTGTCAGCGCAGTCGACGAGCTCGACACTGAGAACAGAGCCGGGCTCTGCGGCAGCCCGGCTCTTGCTCTACCGGGTGAGACCGCCGCGCACGAGCCCGAGGACGGCCTCGTATTCGCTACCTGTGATGCGGACGACGCCCATTCGGAAACCGGTCACAGCGTTCGTCTGGACGAGCGGATTCGATGCGGTCGGATCGATCCGCCGCACGACGGCGTCCATCGAAACGGCGGAATCGTTCCACTCCTCGACGCGCGACAGCAGGACTCCGCCCGGAAGCTCGCCGGGGTAGGCCGCAGCCTCGGACGGTGTCCAGTCGTGTACCGCTGTCGCGAGGTCGGCGCGACCGACGAACACCGCCTCGGGGGCCGGCACGTAGATCAGCGCGCGATCGCCGGGAGCAAGCTCATCGCGATAGCGCTCGTCGCGACCGACTCCCCACATCTGCGCTTGGAGAAGCCCACTGGCCCGTTGTCGGTTTCCGCCGGAGAGGTTGAACAGAAAGTGCGCTATCCGCGGAACCTAGTACGCGGCCTGCGCGAGTGATTCGTCGGCGCCGAGCGGCTGCCAGCGAGGCAACGTCAGCATCACGCTCGTCGGCCCGCCCGGTCGGCTGTTGATGTCGAAGCTGCCGCCGAGCAGCCGCACGCGCTCACTGCTGCCGACGAGGCCGAGCCGGCCGCGCTGAGCCGCGTCCTGCAGCGTGCGTGCCACCTCGAACCCGTCGCCGTTGTCCTGGATCTGCAGATCGACCGAGCTTCGGCTTCCGATCACCTCGACGTCGACCACGGTTGCGTTGCTGTGCTCGCGGATGTTGGTGAAGGCCTCTTGCAGGACCCGGACGAGCGCAATCTTCTGGGATTGCGTCATCGCGCCGAAGTCGCCCGCGACATGTGTCCGCACGTCGATTCCGGTGCGCTCGCGCAGCGCGCGGGCTTCGGCGTCGACGATCTGCTCGAGCGGGCGCCGCATGAGACTCGCCGGCTCGAGCGAATGGGCGAGCTCACGCAAGACGCGATCGAGCTCGGCCACCCGCTGGTCGAGGTGAGCTGCCCGAAGCTCCCGCAAGTCCGCTCGGAGCGCAGCGACGTGCTGCAGCGCCCCGTCGTGCAGGTCGAAGCCGAGCCGAGAAAGGCGGCGCTCGCTCGCTGTGACGAGCGCATGCTCGCGGGCGGCGCCGCGCTGGAGCAGGAACTCGCGCTCGACGAGCGGGCTGATCGCCTCTGCGGTCTCCTCGAGCCATCCCTTCGGCCCGTCCTGCGCCACGGTACGAACGACGAGTGCCGCCCACGGCGTCTGCCAGCGTCGCACCGGCGCTCCCGCGATCAGCCCTCGGCCCGCCTGCAGGCGCCGGCCGTCGAGCAGTTCCGCCGCGACCGTCCGGAAGCGCCTGGTCGTCGCGGTCGCCCCGACGGAGACCAGGCACTCCGGCCGCCCGGCGTCGTCCTTGCTCCAGAGCGAGGCCTCGACGGCGGGAGACAGTGCGACGAGGAGCGACAACTGCACCTCGAGGCCGACCCGTGGCGGCAGCTCCGACAGCTGCGGCGCGCGAAGCGACCACAGCAGGAGCTGCGCGGCTGTCGCCTCGGTTGAGCTTTCCAGCAGGCCCGCGAGCTTCGCTACGAGCACACGTACGTCCTCCGCTTTCCATGGCCGCTCGACGGCGAGGCAGACGAAGAGATCGCCGGCGAACGTGAGCGCGATCGCCTCGGTCAGGCAGCCGGCGCTCTCGACGAGCCGGAGTGCGCGGCCACGGGCAGCTTTGACGCCCGACCGGGCGCGCTCGTCGAAGAAGTGGCGCCCGAATGCCCGCTCGATCGAGTCGAGGCCGGGCCCAAGCCGGCGCTCGGCATGCTCGAGCTCCGACATCAGGTCGGAGATGAATTCAGCATCCGCCGCAGGCTTAGGCTCGACCCCGAGTGTTGCCGCAGTCTGCGGAGGAGGCGAGGCCGCAGTCACTCTTTCTCGCTCCCTCCCGTTCCTTCCCTACGGAAGTGTGGGCGAGAAGGGCGAATCCCTCAATGGGCCGGGCGGCCCATTCTTGCGTTCACTCGTTGAACGCCGTCCCGTGTCAGACGAGCAGCACGACGACTGCGCCGGCCGCCAGGAACGGGCCGTACGGGAACGTCACGCGTCGCGCCCCCGAGCCGTACCGGAGCAGCAGCGCCGCCGCGAACAGACCGGCGAGCGCGGTCCCGACGAGCAGCCCGTTCAGCACGGCGTAGCCGAGCGCGGCGCCGATGAGACCGACGAGCTTCACGTCGCCCATGCCGAGACCCTCGGGATACACGAGCGCCGGCACGAAGAAGACGGCCGCAGCAACGCCGCTCGCGATCAGCCATTCGTCCCAATGGCCTGGATGGAGGACGACCTGCGACACGAGCACAATCGTCCACGCCGGCAGCACGATCCTGTTCGGGATCACGCGGGCGCGAAGGTCTCGCCACGACAGCACGGCGAGGACGACGATGACGAAGACGATCAGCAGGGTGTCGCCGGCGGCTGTCATCGGCGCAGCGAAGCGGCGTCGATCTCGCGTGCGAGCTCGTCGACCGGCGTCCACTTGGCAATCGCGGGGATGCCCGCCAACTGCTCCGCGGCCTTGCCGTCGACGATGCTGATCAGGCCGGGGGCAGTCGGGAGAGCGGTCAACGCAGCCAGAGTCCTCGCGGACTCACCGCGGGACGGTTCTCCTTCGATCACGACGACGTCCGCGCGCAGGCGAAGGGCGGCGTCGACGACGTTCGAGCCGCCTTCCTGCACGACCTCGTACCCCCGCCGTTCCAGGAGGAACGCCGTCACCCGCATGAAGCTGCGGTCGCGCATCGCGAGCAGGACGCGCAGCGGACGAATGCGGCGGACGTTCTGCGCGCTCCAATTGGCAGCGCTGGCCATGGGCGTGATTTAACGACGTGCCCGCGCGGGTGTCTTTCCTCGCAGGGCTAGCCGTTGCCCTACCTACCGCTAGTCGTCGTCAGGGAGCTAGTACGGGAGCCCGGATGCCGAGCGGTGAATGAGCCTCAGGAGCCAGAGGCCGGTCAGAAACGCATAGGTGAAGAGCGGCAGCGCGACGCCGAAGGGGACGAGGTACTTCGCGACATCGGCCGACATCGAGAGGACGGCATCCGTCAGCCCTGGAATCGCCCGGATCGCGGCCAGGCCGCAGAGGAGGTGGAGGACGGCGTAGGCAAGCCTGTGCGGGCCGAAGCCCGGAAAGCGCGCGCCGACCCAAAACGCCAACAGGGCGCTCCCGACGACCAGCAAGACTACGAAGCTGTGAGGACTCATAGGCTGGCTTTGGTGACGCAGGTCAACACTACTAGCTTCCTCGGCCCGCGCGAAGAGGGACTTGAGCACGCCCGGCTCCTGATGGTCTAGCTCGGTCCGTCCCTAAGGAGGTTCAGGCCGGCAAACGCTCCGGCTAAGCATCTGCAAAGGGCTTCGGCCAATTCGACCGCGGGGGTGGGCATGTCTCGTTTGCGCGTACAGGAAGAGCTCGGGCAGACGTTCGTGGAATACGCGCTGGTGCTCGCCGCCGTCGTCGTCGGAGTTCTGCTGACCGTGACGTGGACCGGGCTGACCGGCGTTATGCAGGCGGCGATGAACGCCGTCGCCGGCGCGATCTAGACCGGTTGGAGCGAGCTGTATCTGATGGTCTAGCTCGGTCTGGCCCTTCGTGCGTTCAGCGCGCCAGGCGAGCCGACTAGATCTTCGAGCGAGGGGGGCGCGAAGCCCCAAACCAAGTACCGGGGAGGTACACCGCATGACCGTTTTTGACGTTCTGCTCGCCAAGATGCGCGTCGAGCGGGGTCAGACGTTCGTGGAGTACGCACTGATCCTGGCTGTTGTCGTGGTCGGCGTGCTTCTTGCTGTCACGTGGGCCGGCCTGGGCACCGCGATTCAGGCGGCGATCAACGCGGTTTCCGGCGCGATCTAAAGCGCTGGAACGCTCGAGTCCAGAGCCTCCGCCCCCTCCGGTGGAGGCTCTGACTGGAGTCTTCGACGACGAAGAGGAAGGGGAGTAAGCGGTGCGAGGTCTGCGGCTGAGAAACGAGAACGGACAGTCATTCGTCGAGTTTGCGCTCGTCCTGCCGTTCCTCGTCTTCCTGATCCTCGGAATCGTCCAGTTCGGCCGGGCGTGGCACAACTACATCACGATCACGGACGCAGCCCGCGTCGGGGCACGCGAAGGTGCGGTGCACACCGCGACCGCTTGCAGTTCGGCGACGACCAAGATCAACAGTCTCGGCGTGATCCCGGCGGGCAGCTCGGTCAGTTGCTCGACGCCCGGTGGACAGGTCACCGGCCAGCCGTTGAACGTTCAGATCACCTACTCGTTCAGCATCGGGCTGCCCGGCTACTTCGGCGTCCCGGCGTTCAATCGGACGTTCACATTGGTCTCGACGGCACAGGAGCGTCTGGAGTGACGCGGGCGTTGGGTCGCGCGCGTTCAGACGACGGTCAAGTCGTGGTCCTTGTCGTTGCACTCCTCTTCGTGTTCTTCGGAATCGCGGCGCTCGTGATCGACGGCGGCAGGTGGTTCCAGACGCACCGTCATCTTCAGACCGCGGCCGACGCCGCTGCGCTGGCCGGCGTGCAGGCGCTGCCGTCGGATCCAAGCGGCGCAGCGTCGATCGCCAACACGTACGCCCAGAACAACTTCAACGGGGTGACGGCCTCCGTGAGCGTTCCGCCCAGCCCGCTGCCCTCAGCGTGCTCGGGGAGTGCGCCGTACAACTGCATCAGAGTCGTGACGAGCACGACGGTCCCCGGAACCTTCGCCAAGTTCTTCGCTGCACTGCGAGGCGCGGCGTTCGGCGATCGGAACCCGAACGCGCGCGCGACTGCAGCGGTGACGGTCCCGTCGAGTTTCAAGAACGTCGCGCCCATTGCCGTGAAGAACACGGTCGCGTGCATCGTGCCGAGCTGTTTCAACACGACCAAGACCGTCAGCTTCGACGAGAGCGCCGTCGCCTCGAGCACGATCGGGCTCATCAATCTCACGTGCCACAACCCGTCGCTGCCTGCCTGCGCCAACAACAACAACGTCGGCGCGCAGGATCTGAAGGACTGGATCCTCAACGGCTTCGGGCCCGAGCTTCCGTCCAGTCAGTGGTACGGCGTCAAGACCGGTCAGAACGTCGGCCCGATCAAGCAGGGCCTCGACGCGAGGACCGGCGTGCCGCTCTTCTTTCCGGTGTTCGACACGACCCAGAACATCGGTTCCACCTGGTACTTCCACATCATCGGCTGGTCGGCGTTCGTGATCGACCAAGTCGTCTCGTGGTCCCCGTCCAACAAGACGCTCAGGGGCCATTTCGTGACGTTCACGACGTCTGACCTGCCGGCCGGGGTGCCGCCGAACGGCAGCAACGACTTCGGTGTCCACATTCTCAGCCTTGTCGAATAGCGACGAAAAGGAGCTCCCGTGACCAAAACTCGAGTACGGAATCTCGCACTGCCCCTCGGCTTGGCGGCCGCGGCAGCCATCCTGATCGGCATCTATGTCATCAGCTACCGGAACAGCGTCACACACGGCGCCGGGCTGGTGAAGGTGATGGTCGCCACACGTGACATCCCGGCCGGTACCGACGGCTCGACGATCGCGGGTGGCGGATATCTG
>DATFTK010000025.1:0-6416 GCA_035262005.1 Gaiellaceae bacterium
CGGACGGCCGCGATCCGCTTGGGGACGCCGTTACCGTGAACCCGTACCTCGGACGCGACTCGGTCGAGCCGTTCCTGGCCGCTTGCCGGCGGGACGGCGCGGGCCTCTTCTGCCTTGTGAAGACGTCGAACGCGGGCGGCGCCGAGGTCCAGGACCTCGTCCTCTCGGACGGGCGGCACGTCTGGCACCAGGTCGCGGAACTGGTCGCCGAGTGGGGCGCCGACCTGGTCGGCGAGCACGGGCTGTCGGCCGTCGGAGCTGTCGTCGGAGCGACGCATCCGCGCGCGGTCGGCGAGGCGCGCCGGTTGCTGCCGCGTTCGATCCTCCTGCTGCCGGGAGTCGGCGCGCAGGGGGCCACACCGGCTGACGTCGCGCGCGCGTTCACGAGCGGGCCGGCAAGCGCGCTGGTCAACGTTGCGCGCAACGTCATCTACGCCTTTCGCGTCTCCGGGATGGACTGGCGCACTGCCGCGGCCGCTGAGGCGTCGAAGTACGCCCGCGACGTCTGGTCCGTCTCCGGCTGGTAGGCACCGCCCATGGATCCGGTCAGGCGCCGGGAGCTGACGCGCTTCGGCGCTCCCGCAGCCTTCCTCCTGGCCGTGACGATCGCGGTGCTGCTGATCAAGTCGGGGCTCGATACCGGTTCCAACGAGCAGACGGTCGCTGCTCCGACGACGACCGCGCACGCCACGACGGCTGCGGCGCCGACCACCACGATCACGCTGACCGCTTCGGGGACGGTGAGCACCACGACCGTGCCTGCCAACGCGCAGTACTACACGATCCAGAGCGGTGACACGCTCGGCACGATCGCGGCGCAGCACAACACGAGCGTCGACCAGCTGCTGACGTGGAATCCGGGGCTCGATCCGAACAGCCTGCAGCCCGGTCAGCGGATACGCGTCGGCTAGCCTTGAGGCTCGTGAGGCTTCGCCTGCTCGTCGTTGCAGCCGCGACGCTCGTCTTCGCAACTCCCGCACACGCCGGCCCACCCGCCGTCTCGGCGCGCGCGTACTACGTCGTCAATCCGGCGACGGGCGAGGTTCTCGCCCAGAAGCATGCGTGGTCGCGTGTGCCGATCGCGAGCATCACGAAGCTGATGACGGTCATAGTCGCGCTCGACCACTCGAAGTGGACTGACGTCGTGCGCGTGCGCGCGGACGCCGCCGATGTGGGCGAATCGACCATCAACCTGCGTGCAGGCGAGCGGATCACTGTCGGCGACCTCGTCAAGGGCGCGCTGATCCAGAGCGCGAACGACGCCGCCGATGCGCTCGCGGACTACGTCGGTCACGGCGACGAGGAAGCGTTCGTACGGATGATGAATGCGAAGGCAGCCGAGTTCGGGCTTGCGCGCACGCACTTCGCCAGGCCGGACGGGCTCGACGCGCGCGCACACTACTCGACGGCGCTCGACGTCACGCGGCTCGCCGAGATCGCAATGCAGGTGCCGCAGATCCGGTCGGTCGTGCGCGAGCGCACGGCGTCGATCGAGGGCGGCAGGACGTTGCACACGTGGAACGACCTGCTCGGCGTCTTCCGCGGCGTCTACGGCGTGAAGACGGGGCACACGTCGGCGGCGGGCTGGTGCCAGGTCGCCGCCGTGCGTCGAAACGGCGTCACGCTGTACACGACCGTGCTCGGCAGTCCGACGCGCTCTCAGCGAAATGCCGACCTGGCGTCCCTTCTGCGCTGGGGCATCTCGCGCTACCGGCCGGTCTGGGTCGTCCAGCCTCAACGCGTCTACCTGAAGGCCGCCGTCGGCTACGGGAAGGCCGACGTGCCGCTCGTCGCCGAACACGGCGCCGTTCGCGCGGTGCGCGTCGACAGGCCGCTCGTCGAACGTGTCATCGCGCCCGCGACGCTGAAGCTGCCCGTGACGCGCGGCCAGCATGTCGGTGAGGTGCGCGTCTACTCGGGCAAGCGTCTCGTTGCACGGCGCGCGCTCCTCGCGCAGCGCTCGGTGTCACGGCCGGGTTTCGGCGGCCGCGTCGGCTATTACGTCTCGCAGACGTTCCATCACATCGGGAGCTGGTTCTCGTGATCGTCACCGTCACCTTGAACGCCGCCATCGACCGCACGCTGACCGTGCCGAACTTCCAGCTCGGCCAGCGCCACCGTGCGAGCCAGGGCCTGACGCTCGCCGGTGGGAAGGGCATCAACGTCGCGCGGGCGCTCAAGCGCCTCGACGTGCCCGTCGTCGCCACCGGCCTCGCCGGCGGCCGCACCGGGACGCGCATCGTCGAGGAGCTGACGTCGGAGGCGATCCTCAACGACTTCGTCCGTATCGCCGACGAGTCGCGCACGTCGACGGCGGTCGTCGATCCCACGGCCGGGACCTACACCGAGATCAACGAATGGGGGCCGCACGTCGAGCCCGAGGAGCTGACGATGCTGCTGGAGAAGATCAGCTACCTCGCGCGTGGCGCCGACATGGTCGTGTTCTCGGGGACGCTCCCCCGCGGCGTCGACGACTCGTTCTATGCGGACACGATCCGGGACCTGAACCGACGGCACGTGCGCGCGGTGCTCGACTGCGACGGACCTCCGCTACGGCTGGGCGTCGAGGCGGAGCCGTTCCTGGTCTCGCCGAACCAGCGCGAGGCGGAGGGGTTGGTCGGCCAGGAGTTCCGCGACGACGAGGACTACCTGATGGCGGTCGAGCGGATCGCCGAGATGGGGGCGCGCAACGTGCTGATCACGTCCGAGACGCGGAGCTTCGCGTTCTTCCGCGAGGAGCGAAAGCGCCTGCGGTTGCGCGCCGTCGCCCCACAGGTCGAGCCGGTTTCGGGCGTCGGCGCGGGGGACGTGCTCCTCGCGGCTTTTCTCGCGGCGCGGACGGCGGAGCGCTCGCTCGAAGACTCGCTCCGGGCCGCCGTCGCGGCCGGAGCGGCCTCGACGCTCGAGGTCGGGGCGGGACGGTTTGAGCCGCGCGACGTGGCGCGGCTCCAGAACGCCGTCGACGTCCGCGAGCTCGAGCCCGTGTCGACCTGACCGACGCCTTCGGTAAATTTGGTGGATGGAGGGTCTGAAGCTCGACCAGGCGGAGCTGGAACGCCTCGTCGAGCTCGACCGCAAGTTCTCGCGTGAAGGGTTGACGTTCGACGACGTCCTGCTCGTCCCGGCCGGGTCGCACGTCCTGCCCAACGATGTCTCCACCGCGACGCAGCTGACGCGGGAGATCCGGATCGAGATCCCGATCGTCTCGGCCGCCATGGACACGGTCACGGAGGCGCGGCTCGCGATCGCGCTCGCACGAGAGGGCGGCATCGGGATCATTCACCGCAACCTGGCGATCGACGCGCAGGTGGCCGAGGTCGACAAGGTCAAGCGCTCGGAATCCGGGATGATCGTCGAGCCGGTGACGCTGCCGCCCGAGGCGCTCGTGTCCGACGCGCTCGAGTTGATGGCGCGCTACCACATCTCCGGTGTGCCGATCACCGACGCTGCGGGAACGCTCGTCGGAATCCTGACCAACCGCGACCTTCGCTTCGCGCCCGACGCCTCCCAGCCGGTGTCGTCCTTGATGACCTCAGAAGGGCTGGTGACCGCCTCGGTGGGGACGACGTTGCGCGAGGCGGAGACGATCCTCCACCGCCACAAGATCGAGAAGCTCCCAGTGGTCGACGGCGAGGGGCGGCTGCGCGGGCTGATCACCGTCAAGGACATCCAGAAGCGGATCGAGTTTCCGAACGCGACGAAGGACGACCGAGGTCGGCTGCGCGTCGGCGCCGCGGTCGGCGTCGGCCCCGACGCGTGGGAGCGTGCGGGCGCGCTCGTCGAGGCAGGTGTCGACGTGCTCGTCGTCGACACGGCACATGGTCACTCCGAGTCGGTGCCGCAGATGGTCGAACGCGTGAAATCGGAGTGGGACGTTCAGGTGATCGCGGGCAATGTCTCGACGCCGGATGCCACGCGCTCGCTTGCCGATGCCGGCGCAGACGCAGTGAAGGTCGGCCAGGGACCGGGCTCGATCTGCACCACCCGCGTCGTCGCGGGTGTGGGCGTTCCGCAGATCACCGCGATCTACGACTGCACTCGCGGGGCCACTCTGCCGATCATCGCCGACGGCGGCATGACGTCCTCGGGCGACATCGCCAAGGCGATCGCAGCGGGCGCCGATGCCGTCATGGCGGGATCGCTGCTCGCCGGCACCGACGAAAGCCCGGGCGATGTCGTGCTCCACCAGGGCGAGCGCTTCAAGGAGTACCGCGGGATGGGCTCGCTCGGTGCGATGCGTGCCCGCGGGTCGTCGCGCGACCGGTACTTCCAGGGCGACGTCGAGGATGTCGAGAAGCTCGTGCCCGAAGGCATCGAGGGCCGAGTGCCGTACAAGGGACCGGTCGCGGCGATCCTGCACCAGCTCGTCGGCGGCGTCCGCCAGGCGATGGGCTACTGCGGCGCCGCGACGATCGACGAGCTGAAGAACGCTCGGTTTGTCCGCATCACCGCCGCTGGGTTGCGCGAGAGCCATCCCCACGACGTGACGATCACCAAGGAGGCTCCCAACTATCGGCGCTGAGATCTTCCCGCTGCCGGAACGCGCTCCCGAAGAGCGGCCTGTTCTGGTGCTGGATCTCGGGGGCCAATATGCGCAGCTGATCGCGCGACGCGTGCGTGAGGCCCGCGTCTACTCCGAGCTCGTGGGCCACCGTGTCACCGCCGAGCAGGTGCGCGCGCGCAATCCGCATGCGCTGATCCTCAGCGGCGGGCCGGCGTCGGTGTATGCGGACGGAGCGCCGCGCATCGATCCAAAGCTCTTCGACCTCGGTGTCCCGACGCTCGGCATCTGTTACGGCGCTCAGCTGATGGCGCTCGATCTCGGCGGCAAGGTGGAACGCACAGGTGTCTCCGAGTTCGGCAAGACCGCGATGACGGCGGTCGAGTCGGAGCTCTTCGCCGGGCTGCCGGACGAGCAGACGGTGTGGATGTCACACCGCGACACCGTCACGGCGCCGCCCGCCGGAGCCGAGATCGTCGCGGAGTCCAGCTCGACGCCGGTAGCGGCGTTCGAGCAGCGCGAGCGCGGGCTGTACGGCGTGCAGTTTCACCCCGAGGTCGTGCACACGCCGCACGGGCACGACCTGCTGAAGAACTTCCTCTACAACATCGCGGGCGCACCGTCGGCGTGGACGCCCGCGGCGGTGATCGAGGAGCAGGTGGAGCGCATCCGCGCGCAAGTCGGCCGCGAGCGCGTGCTCTGTGCCCTGAGCGGCGGCGTCGACTCGGCTGTCGCGGCGCTGCTCGTGCACAAGGCCGTCGGCGACCAGCTCACGTGCGTGTTCGTCGACCACGGTCTGCTGCGTGAGAACGAGGCGGAGCAGGTCGTCGAGACGTTCGGCGGCCACTTTCACGTCCCGCTCGTGCACGTCGAGGCTCAGGAGCGATTCCTTTCGCGCCTCGCCGGCGTCGAGGAGCCGGAGCGGAAGCGCATGATCGTGGGCGAGGAGTTCATCCGCGTCTTCGAGGAGGAGGCGTCGCAACTCGGCAACGTGCGCTTCCTCGTGCAGGGAACGCTCTATTCCGACGTGATCGAGTCGGGCGGCGACGACGAGGTCGCGGCGAAGATCAAGTCGCATCACAACGTCGGCGGGCTACCGGCGGACATGCGGATGGAGCTCGTCGAGCCGCTGCGGCACCTGTTCAAGGACGAGGTCCGGCGTGTCGGCGAGGAGCTCGGCATGCCGGAGCGGATGGTCTGGCGCCAGCCGTTTCCGGGCCCAGGGTTGGCGATTCGCATCATCGGTGACGTGACCGCCGAGCGGCTCGAGATCCTGCGTGCAGCCGACGCGATCCTGCAGGAGGAGATCCGCCGCGCCGGTCTCTACCGCGAGCTGTGGCAGTCCTTCGCCGTGCTGCCCGCGATCCGGTCGGTCGGCGTGCAGGGCGACGAGCGAACCTACGCGTACCCGATCATCCTGCGTGCCGTCACGTCCGAGGACGCAATGACCGCGGACTGGGCCCGCCTGCCCTACGACCTGCTGGAGACGATCTCGAGCCGGATCATCAACGAGATCCCGGGCGTCAACCGCGTTGCCCTCGACCTGAGCTCGAAGCCGCCGGCCACGATCGAGTGGGAGTGAAAGGAGGGTCTGACCCTGCGGGTCAGACCTGGTTGAGTTACGCCGCTTCGCGGTGAACGCGCGCGGGCTGAGCCCGCGCGCTCTTTGCCGGTTGGCGGTTGCCCGCTTCGGTTCGCCTTGGGGTCTTGTCCCCGGAGCGGTCTGACCCCGGCAGTTCCTAGCGCACCGCGAAACCGCTCAGGGCTTCCGGCGCCTCCTCTTCGATATCGACCGAGTCGACGTGCGCGCCGCGCGGACCGTGCCGGCAGAAGTCGACGAGGCGCTCGACCGCGTCCGGTTCGCCTTCGAACACGGCCTCGACGGCACCGTCGGAACGGTTCGCCACCCAGCCGG
>DATFTK010000026.1:0-5480 GCA_035262005.1 Gaiellaceae bacterium
GGCACGCGGACGCTCAAGGAGGCGACGAGCGAGGCGATCCGCGACTGGATCACGAACGTGGACACGACGCACTACCTGATCGGCTCGTGCGTCGGCCCGGCACCGTACCCGGAGATCGTGCGTGAGCTGCAGTCGGTGATCGGCCGCGAGGCGCGCAGCCAGGTTCTCGAGACGGAAGACCGGCTCCCGGAGGTGGTGCTCGCCTGCGTCGGTGGCGGCTCGAACGCCATCGGGATGTTCGCCGGCTTCCTCGACGACGAAGAGGTGCGGCTCGTCGGAGTCGAGGCCGCGGACGCGGCGTCGCTCGGCAGCGGCCGCGCCGCGGTGCTGCACGGCGCACGCTCGTCCGTCCTTGCCGACGAGGACGGTCAGATCGCCGATGCACACTCGATCTCTGCTGGGCTCGACTATCCGGGCGTCGGGCCCGAGCACGCGTGGCTTCGCGACAGCGGGCGCGCCGAGTACGTCCGCACAAGCGACGACGAGGCGCTCGAGGCGTTCCGCGACCTCACTCGGCTCGAAGGGATCATCCCGGCGCTCGAGCCCGCACACGCACTCGCACGTGTCCGCGAGCTGGACGAGGAGCTCGTGCTCGTCTGTCTCTCCGGCCGCGGCGACAAGGATCTCGCGGAGGTGCTGGCGCACTGATGGGCGCCGACTTCGAGAACGCCCGGCCCTCGACCTACACGTTCCCGGAGTCGTTGCGCATCGGCGAGCTCATGCTGCGAGCGCCCGCGGATGCGGACATCGAGGTCATCGCGCCCGCATTTCGCGATCCCGCCGTCGGCGGTGAGGCCGGCCTGCCGCCGCTCGATGAGCCGAGGCTCCATGTGATGCTCCGTGACCAGCTGCCGTGGCTACGGGACCGCGGCCTGCTTGCGCCGTACGTGATCGAAGACACGGACGCCGGCACGATCCTCGGCGGCGCCAACCTGCGTCTGTTCGATCCGATGCGCGACACGGTCGAGCTCGGCTACTGGCTGTTCGTCGAGGCCCGCGGCCGCGGCGTCGCGACGCGCGCGGTCCGGGCGCTCGTCGAGAACTCGCACTCGCGGGGGATCAACCGCGTCGAGGCGCATGTCCGCATCGGCAACGTCGCCTCGGAACGCGTGCTCGAGCGCGCGCGCTTCGAACGTGAAGGCGTCAAGCGCAAGCTGCTGCGCCACGGCGGCGAGCGGGTCGACGCGACGCTCTTTGCGCACGTCGAGTGAAGGCGCTCGTCATCTACCTGATGGCCGGTAAGGCGACGCCGCAGCTGGCGGCCGCCGCGGTCGACGGCGGTGCGGACATCGTCGAGCTCGGTTTCCCGTTCTCGGACCCGCTTGCGGACGGGCCGATCATCCGCCGGGCGGGCGAGCGCGCGCTGGCCGAGGGGATGCGCACACGAGCGTGCCTCGACTGCCTCGCGCGCACGCGTGAGCTCGTCGGCGAGACGCCGCTCGTGCCGATGACGTACGCGGCGCTGCTCGAGGCCTACGGTTGGGATCGCTTCGCCGCCGACGCCGGGGCCGCCGGTGCGACCTCGTTGATCGTCGCGGACCTGCCCGCGGGCGAGCGCTCCGCGCTCCGCCGTGTGCAGCTCGTTGCGCCGACGTCGACCGACGAACGCCTGCGCGTCGCCGTCGAGCAGACGGACGGTTGGCTCTACCTCGTCACGCTCACCGGGACGACGGGCGCGCGCGCAGAGGTCTCCCCCATGCTCGCGGGGCTCGTCGAGCGGGCGCGGGCAGTTGCGGAAGTGCCGCTCTACGGCGGCTTCGGCATCTCGACGCCGGAGCACGCACGCGGCGTGGCCGCGCTTGCGGACGGCGTTGTCGTGGGCTCGCGCGCAGTCGAGGTCGCCGAGGACGGCCCGCAGGCGCTCGGCGCCTACGTCCGCTCGCTGCGCGAGGCTCTCGACTCGCTGTGAGCTGGCTCGTCCTCTTCGACGTCGACGGCACCCTGCTGCTCACGCACGACGAGGTCTACGTCGAGGCGAATCGCATCGCACTGACTGAGGTGTTCGGCTCTGCACCGGACGGCGCAGACGTCCCCGGCGACACCGCGACGGCGCACACGCGCCGTGCTCTTGCCGCAGCCGGCTTCCGAGCGGCGGAGATCGATGCCGGCATGCCGCGCTGGTGCGCGTTGTTCTCGGCGCACTACGTGGACTTGCTCGCCGACGCCGACACGAGCCGTTGGGAGGTCGGCCCCGGCGCGCACGACGCCATCGCCTCGCTCGACCGCCGCGCGCTGCTGACCGGTAACCCTCCGGCCGTCGCGCACGCGCGGATGGAGCGGCTCGGGCTCGCGCCGCTCTTCCCGCCGGGCCAAGGCGCGTTCGGCTGCGAACGCGAGCAACGGTCGGAGCTGTTCGCCCTCGCGCGCGAACGCGCCGGCGACTGGCCGGCGGACCGGACCGTCGCCGTCGGCGACACGCCGATCGACGTGTCGAGCGCGCACACAGCGGGCTCCCGCTGCATCGCGGTGACGACGGGTCACTACGCACGGCACCAGCTTGCAAGCGCCGACGTCGTCATCCCCGATCTCACGGAACTCGGCGCCGCGCTGAACGCGCTTATCGCGCGATAAGCAACGCGAATCGCACTTCACAACCCCGCTTCACTAACTAAAGCGAGCGATCAGCGTCCGAGGAATATCGGGCCAGATATCCCTCCGGCTCGTGGCGGCGCAGCTAAGGGAGAAGAGATGACCGACAGCGTGGGGCGGAGCGCTTGGCACGGGATCGAGGTCCGCCATCTCGCTGCGCTGCAGGCCCTCGCTGAAGAAGCGTCATTCCACGGCGCAGCGCGGCGTCTCGGGTACTCGCAGCCGGCCGTCAGCCAGCAGCTCGCCGCGCTCGAGCGCATCGTCGGGACGCAGCTCGTCAACCGTCCGCGCGTGTCGCAACCGTTGACGCTGACGGAAGCGGGCAAGCGACTGCTCGTGCACGCGCGCGCGGTGCAGACAAGCCTGGCGATGGCCGAAGCCGAGCTCGGCGCCGAGGACGGCAAAGTGCAGATCCGCATCGGCACGTACCAGACCGTGTCGTCGCTGCTTCTCCCCCACGTCGTCCGCGAGCTGGAACGGCGCGCGGCGCACGTCGAGATCGTGCTCGAGAACAGCCTCGGCGACGTGACGCTGATCCAGTCGCTCGACCGCGGAGAGATTCACGCCTCCTTCGTCGACCTACCGCTGCGGTTCGAGGGCGGCCTGCAGACGGAGCCGCTCGCGCTCGACGAGTACGTGCTCGTGATGCCGCGCAACGGGCGCCGCAGCGTCGAGGACGAGCCGCTGCAGCCGGTCGACCTGCGCGGGCTCAACCTGATCGGCTTCAAGACCTCCGGCAGCACGCAGCGGGTCATCGACCAGCTCCGGGCGGACGGGATCGACCCACACTTCGTCCTCCGCTGCGACGACAACAACGTCGTGCAGGGGTTCGTGGCTGCTGGGTTCGGAGCGGCGCTGATCCCTCGGCTCACGGCGCAGCTCCTGACGGGCTCTTTCGACGTCCGCTCGTTCGAGCCGGCACTGCCGCCGCGCATCATCGGGCTCGCATGGACACGCGATCTGGCAGAGGCGCCGGGGCTGCAGTCGTTCATCGCAGCGACGAGGCGCGTCGTCGGCCAGATCTGGCGCGACCGCTCGTTCGAGTCGCCGCAGGAGCTGCCGCGGCTGGCACGCGCGCAGCCGTAAGCGACGCGAAAGCGGCGATAACGAATCGCGCTGGCGCACACGAACTGCGCCGCTATGTTCAAGGCATTGCGTTCGCGTCTCGCATTCGGCGTCGACGCAGCTACTTCACTTCCGTGTCGAAGGCGCATCGTCCGGTGCGCCTTCGATGTTCTTGCGCACGCATCGCCGAATCGACCGATTCGACCTCGTTATGTGCGCTAACAGGCTGAGCGTTCCCGAGTCTCCGTTCGCGTAATGCGCCTCGACCTGGCCGATGTGGACGCACGCGCTGGCTCGCAGATCGAGGCCTGAGAAGGAGGGATAGATGCATCGACGGAAGCTCTGGCTGTTCGCCGGGGCCGTACTCGCAGCGCTTGCGCTTGCGGCTACAGGCTCGGCGAGAGTGAGCGGGCCGGACAGTGCCTCCGCGAAGAGCGCGGGCACCCTGGTCTTCGGGGCGGAGCAGGGCGGTGGTCCGGACTGGTGCCTGAACCTGATCCTGGACGTGGACTGCAACGCGTTCTGGAACGTCGTCTTCCAGACACCGGTCATTCGTGGGGCGTTCATCTTCACGCCGAAGTTCACGTACAAGCCGGACCTGATCACGCACTACAAGTTTCAGACGAGCCCGCAACGGATCACGTACTACTTGCGCAAGAACGCCAAGTGGAGCGACGGCGTCCCCGTCACGAACAAGGACTGGAAGTTCACGTGGCAGACCGCCGTCAACCCGAAGTACAAGGATCACATCGACCCGTTCGGGTGGCAGGACATCAAGAGCATCACCGGCAGCAAGTACGTCGTGAAGGTGACGTACAAGCGGAACTTCGCAGGATGGCGCAATCTCTTCAGCTACGTCCTGCCGCAGCACGCACTGGCGGGGACCGACATGCTGACCGTGTGGAACACGTGTCTTTGCAACCCGAAGAAAGGCAACGCCCCGATCGGTGACGGTCCCTTCCTGCTGACGAAGTACGACCAGGGCTCGGGGGTCACGCTGACCCGCAACCCGCACGCGTGGTACGGCCCGAGGGCGAAGCTGGACTCGATCGTGTTCCGCTTCATCACGAACACGAACTCCGAGATCCAGGCGATCCGCTCCGGCGAGGTCGACGCGATCTACCCGCAGCCCCAGCTTGCGCTCGCAGACCTGCGCAACCAGGCTGGGCTCAGGATCCAGACGCACGTCGGTCTCCAGTTCGAGCACATCGAGATCGAACAGGGGCCTCACGGCAATCCACTCGCGAAGCAGACCTGGCTTCGGCAGGCCCTGATCACTTCCATCAACCGGGCGGCAGCGGCGAAGGCGCTCTACGGCACGCTCAACCCCAGCGTCGGCGTGCTCCAGTCGATGGTCCGGCTGAAGGGCGAGAAGGGCTACTCGCAAGACTTCGCCAAGTGGAACTACAACCCGGCGAAGGTCGCGAGCATGATGCGGGCGCACAACTGCTCGAAGGGCGGCGACGGCATCTACACGTGCAGCGGCACGAAGGTGGCGTTCGACTTTGCCTCGACGACGGGGAACGCGCTCCGCGCGCTGGCGTTCACGATCTTCCAGGATCAGGCGGCGAAGGCGGGCATCCAGCTTCGGAACGCGTTCGTGCCGGCGGGCACGCTGTTCGGCAGCAAGCTCCCGGCGCACGACTTCGATCTCGCGATGTTCACGCAACTCGTAACGGTCGACCCCCACTACAACGTGTCGAACTTCACGTGCGGGAATGCGGCCAACTACGGGGAGTACTGCAACCGGAACGTCACGAAGTGGCTGGCTCAATCCGACACCGAGCTGAACGACAACAAGCGGCTCGCATTGATCAAGAGGGTCG